>FR897881.1:14676-36402 GCA_000437495.1 Prevotella sp. CAG:485 | reverse complement strand
GGCAGGCGCGGCATTGGCGGCTGCCATGCCTCCGGTGAGCGCTATTATGGCTGAAGCGGCAAGTATTTTTAGTATAAAATTGGATTGCATAGGTACAGATGTTGATTAATTCGAAATTGTTTAGGGATGGTGGGTTGTCAGTCGGCGGGATTCTCCATTGTTATGAACACGGGCTCATGGCCGGTGTCGGGGAGAAAGATTTCGGTAAGGTCGCGTAAGCGAACGGCGGCGTACATAGAGGGTGACAAGACGGGCACAGCCACTTGGCTGTCGGGGTTGAGGTCGGTGTCTACCACCATTTCAACTGTGTTGTCGGCATCGTGGAGCAGAGAGAGGGGCCCTACGCCCCCCACGGGTGTCGCGAGTATCTGCATCAGGGTGTCGGGGCTGACGAACGACACGCGGCTGACGCCGCGTCCGGCGGTGAAGGCCCGTGTCACGAAGGGTTTGTCGCCGGGCATGGTCACCAGATGTAAGCGTGTCTTCTGGCGGTTGCTCACCAGCAGGTTTTTTATCAGCGTCACGCCGAGGTCGCGGCCCACGGCCCGGCAGTCGTCGATGGTGACGGCGGCGTCGCAGCAGGCCACGCGGAAGTGGATGCCCAGGTTGAGCAGGCGTTGCAGGGCTTGTTGTTGAAGCAGGGTGGCGCCGTCTGGCACGGCATCGGTGTATATGGGTCCGGTCATTACAGTGCGGTGATGGTTACGGGTCGGTCTGTGTAGGTGATGCGAACGCTCAGTGTGCGAGTGGCGGCGTTGTAGTGCCAACCCTGCTGGCGGATGGCCTTGAGCGAGGAGAAGCTGTCGAGGCGCAAGGGCACGTCGTCGGGGTCGGAGCCGACCACGGTGACGATGCGAGGAGGACGCGGTGTGTCGGTGATGTCGAAGGTGAACACGCGCACGTCGGCCATGCCCTCGAAGGTGCCGGTGCTGCTGACGCGAATCTGGGTTTCGGCGTTCTGGCGGCGTCCGGTGAAGGTGTCAAGGCGGTATTGGGCGTCCTGCAGCGACGTCGGCGACTGATGGTTGTCGTCGAACAGTGTGTAGGATGTTTCGGCGGTGGAGGGGAAGTATTTCACCGTGAGGAAGCGCGGATCGTACTGCTGCACGTTTTCGAGCGGTTCCATATATTGAGGTATGAAGCTGCCGGCGCGCACAAACAGCGGCAGACGGTCGAGGGGTGCTTTGACGGTAGCCGTGCTGCCACCCTTGTGATATACCGAGGGGTTATACCAGTCGACCCACTGCGAGCCTTTGGGGAAGAACACCTTGCGGCCGCGCTGCCCGGGGTTAAAGACAGGCGCCACCAGCACCTCGTCGCCCCACAGATACTCGTCGGCGATGTTGGCAAGGCGGCTGTCGGAAAGCGTGTCGCGGAAGTTGAGCGGACGCGCCAGCGGAGCCCCCGTGGTAACATTCTCGTAAGCCAGCGTGTAGTTGTAGGGGAGCCACTGATAGCGCATCTTTATGTAGCGCTTGCTGATGTCCTCATACTGCGGATAGTTGTAAGGTTCCGGCTTATGCTGAGCGTGAGTGCGGAGCATAGGCGAGAAAGTGCCCATCTGGAGCCAGCGCACATAGAGTTCGGGGTCGGTGGGATTCTTGGGGTCAACGGCGAAGCCGCCCACGTCGGAACCCATGTACCCCAGGCCGCTGAGGCCGCTGCTGAGCATGAGTTTCACCTGCGGCTGCAGACCGCCCCACGAGCGACTGACGTCAGTTGTCCAGGGGAAGACGGCATAGCGCTGCAGACCAGTGGTGCCGCCGCGCATCATCAGCAGCGGACGCTGTTGAGGGAAGTCGCTGCGCAGCCCGTCGAAGATAAGTTTGCTCCATTCATTGCCGTAGATGTTGTGATATTGTTCGGCGCTGAGGCCGTTGGCGTGCATAATGCTGAGGGGATGCACCTCCGGTTCGCCCAGGTCTCCCCACCATCCGGCCAGGCCTTCGGCGGTGAGCGGTTTGAGGCGGTTCCACAGCCATGTGCGCGTGGCGGGGTTCGACACGTCGAACATGCCGCTCTCGCCCACCCAGATGGTAACGTCGTGGTTACGGCCTTCGGCGTCGCGCACCGTCAGACCCTTCTCCACCAGCTCGTTGTAGACGTCGATGGCGCCCTTCTTGTTGATGTAAGGCTGCGAGATTGGCACCACGTTTACGCCCTTCTCCCTGAAGTTGCGCAACATGGCGGCGTGGTCGGGCCAGCGCGCCGTGTCCCATGCCAGACGACCCATATCCGTCTCCTGCCCGTACCAGTAGAGGTCGAGAATCATACCGTCGACGGGATAACCGCGACTCTTCAGCGTGTCGATGACCCCTTCGGCCTCTTTCTGATTGTGATAGCCGTATTTTGAGGTTATGTAACCGAGCGTCCAGAGGGGCGGCAGGGGCTGACGGCCTGTGAGGGCTGTGAAGCGGTCGGTGGCGCCGGCCAGCGTGCCGCCTGTGTTGATGAGGTAAGCGGCAATGGGACGCACGGCGTCCGACGAGTAGGTGATGGTGTCGCCCAACACCACCAGGCCGCGTGCATAATCGTCGAAGAGGATGCCATAGCCGGCGTCAGACACAATATACGGCACTGAGATGCCCATCTGGCTGATGCGCGGGTCTCCCTCGGTGTAACCGTAGTTCTGACGGTTGTAGAACGTCAGCGAGTCGCCGTTGAGACGCAGACTGTGTCCGCGTTCGCCGGCGCCGTAGATGTTGCCCTGACGCGGCGCTGTGAGGCTGATGCGCCTCTCGCCCGGATTGTTGAGCCAGTCGGCGCCCTGCAGCAGAATGCGGCCCTTTTGGTCGCGGAAGGTCAGACAGCCTGTCTTGCGGTCCACCATCACCGATGCCGAGTCGGTGAACAGCTCCACGCCGGCCGGCGTACTCTCCACCCGGTAACGGGCCTCCGGACGTATGGCGATGCCTTGCGAAGGCTCATACGTCTCGCTGCTGCCTTCGGGCAGTGCTACCACCCGAATCACCGACGCCGTGTAAGGCGTAATCTGCAGCGTGCCGGCGTCGGTGCGCACCGTAACGCCGTTTTTGGTGTCGGCGATGCCGCGCACCCCGGCAAGAGCCGCTCCCCCAAGCGCTATGGCGGCAACGCCAAGAGCTGCTATAGCTAATCTTTTCATAGTATGCTTATGTTGTGTTTTTTACCTTGTAAAACCCGCCGGCGAAACCCATTGTTTAACACCCCTTTATTAAGGACGGGTCAAACAACGGGTCAAACCCATTATGAGGCTCTTTGGCTGCGCGGCGTCAGAGCTCCAGGTCGGTGTCCGTAACCACGTTGAAGGGCAAGCCGTTCTTGGCCAGCATGGTCAGGAAGGGATCCGGGTCGAACTCCTCCACATTATGCACACCTGGCATCACCCATTTGCCGGTGAGGAACATGGCGGCACCTACCATGGCGGGTACACCTGTTGTGTAGCTCACCGCCTGAGCCCCCGTTTCGTTGTAAGCCGCCTGATGCGAGCAGTTGTTGTAGATGTAATAGGTGGAGTGTTTGCCGTGCTTGTCGAGGCCCGAGATGCGGCAGCCAATGCTCGTTTCGCCGGTGTAGTTTTCTCCCAGCGAGCCGGGGTCGGGCAGCACGGCCTTAAGGAACTGGATAGGCACAATTTCGCGACCCTCATACATCACCGGGTCGATGCGCGCCATGCCTATGTCCTGTATCACACGCAGATGAGTGAGGTATTCCTGCCCGAACGTCATCCAGAAGCGAGCCCTCTTTATGGTGGGGAAGTTGAGCACCAGGCTCTCCAGCTCCTCGTGATAGAGCAGATAGCTCTCACGCTCGCCTATGTTGGGATAAGTAAGCGGACGGTGAATCTCCAGATTCTTGGTCTCTATCCACTTGCCGTCTTCGTAATAGCGACCCGGTTGGGTGATTTCGCGAATATTGATTTCGGGGTTGAAGTTGGTGGCGAAGGCCTTGCCGTGGTTTCCGGCGTTGCAGTCAACGATGTCGAGATACTCCATGCGGCTGAAGTGATGCTTGGCGGCGTAAGCCACAAAGATGGCGCTTACGCCGGGGTCGAAGCCGCAGCCCAGTATGGCCGTGAGACCCGCTTTCTCAAAGCGTTCGCGATAGGCCCATTGCCACGAATATTCAAAATGAGCCTCGTCGAGCGGCTCATAATTGGCCGTGTCGAGATAATTGACGCCGCACTCCAGGCAGGCATCCATTATGGTAAGGTCCTGATACGGCAGCGCCACGTTGATGCAGATATCGGGTTTGTGGCGGTTGAAGAGCTCCACCAACTCGGGCACCTTGTCGGCGTCCACGCGGTCGGTAACAATGTTCTTGTATCCGGTGCGCTGCTCCACGGCCTGCGCCAGGCGGTCGCACTTCTCCTTGGTGCGCGAAGCCAAAACCAGCTCAGTGAAAATCTCCGGATGCTGCGCACATTTGTGAGCCACTACGGAGCCAACACCGCCGGCTCCTATGATGATTGCTTTTCCCATTTTCAAAATCAATTTTTATTCGACTGCAAATTTACGAAATTTTTAGTAATTTTGCCGAAAATAGACCAGAATAATGAATCAGATACAGATAGCGGGCCTCTCAGGGCTTGAACAGGCGGCCCGCGAGTTCGCCGCTCTGCTCGACGACCGCACGGTTATAGCCTTCCGCGGCGCCATGGGTGCCGGAAAAACTACTTTCATAGCGGCTCTGTGCCGGGTGCTCGGCGTGGAAGAGCCGGTGTCGTCGCCCTCCTTCGCCATCATCAATGAATACCGCTCCGACGAAACCGCAGAACTCATCTATCACTTCGACTTCTACCGCATCGAGAAGCCTGACGAGGCGCTGGAAATCGGCGCTCCCGACTATTTCGACTCGGGCGCTCTCTGCCTGGTGGAATGGCCCGAGAAGGTCAGCGATATTCTGCCGGGCGACACGCGGTTCGTCTCCATCTCGGTCAACGACGACGGCTCGCGCACTCTCACTATAGACGACTAAGGTCTTATGATTGAGCTGCTACAACTCGGCGTGGTCGACAGCACCAACGCCTGGCTGCGTTCACACCGGCCCTCGGCGCCGTTGGCTGTCATGGCCGCCGAGCAGACGGCAGGCCGCGGACAACGGGGAAATGTATGGCTGGCAGAGCCGGACCAAAACCTGCTCTTCAGCCTCTATTATCTGCCCGAGGCTCTCCCCTCGCCTCTCCAGTTCGCACTCAGCGAGGCCGTGGCGCTCGCCGTGGTGCGTCTCCTTGACGACTATCAAATTCGGGCAAAGATAAAATGGCCCAACGACATTTACGTCGGCAACAGCAAGATTTGCGGCATACTCATTGAGAACGGTGTGACGCAGATGGTGGAAAACAGCATCATCGGCATAGGTCTCAACGTGAATCAGACCACCTTCCCGGCCGTTCTGCCCAATCCCTGCTCCATGGCGCAGCTCACAGGACGCACCGCGGCACCGGAGTCCGTGGCCCGGCGACTGCTCACCCACCTCGAGACGCTGCTGCCTCTTGCCTCCGAGGCTGAGGGGCGCGAGGCTCTTCACACCGCCTTCCTCGACACGCTGTGGCGCCGCGACGGACAGCCGCATCCTTTCCGCGACACCGCCACCGGCACCTGCTTCAACGCCGTCATAGCCGGTGTAAGTCCGCGCGGCTTCCTGCTGCTCGACAAAGCAGACGGTTCGCCAATTCTCTCATACGCTTTCAAAGAGGTAGCCTTTACCGGCATCTGAACCAACCCGCGCCTCTCTGATTTTTCCGCCTCTCGAACCGATTTTTCAAAAAAATTTAAATTTTTTTTGAAAAATATTTGCTGTATCCCCGAACATATATTATCTTTGCAAAACAAACCTAAAATCATAGTCCCATGAAAAATCCATTTGCACTTCTCGTGCTCATCGTCACCGGCTATGATTATCATTGTTAAACTAAAAAAGGGAGAATATGAGAAACAAATTCATTTTAGTTGCGGCGCTGACAGCCATCTTTATGGCAATATGCTCATTCGGAGCAAATGCACAGAAACGCATTTCGGAAATAGATTTCAACATCCGCGTCGGAATAGGTTTTTATGAAAACTTCTGGCATATGGGAATAAGCAAAGTTTCGTGTGACTACGATTCTGAGGGTCGTCTCAAAACTGCAAAATTCGTCTTTTCAACGGTTTTGTATGGCAACGCATTGCCGTCATCAATGCAAAAAAAAGCCAATGACGATCATATTGGCCGCGACACGTCGATGGTTGCTTTGACATGGTATGCCGACTCTGTGGTTGTTGAGGGTAAGAAACCTTTTGAAAACGACCGGTTCAGATTAAAATATCTGCTCGACAATGGCAGAGCCATACAACTCACAGACGGAAAAGTGGAGCAGCGTTTCTTCTACAACAGCAAGGGAGAGATGACTGATGCTATTTATCGGTTCGGCAGACCCAATCAGATTATTACATCATTTACTCACCAGAATCAGTCGATTGCGCAGGTCAAAGGTCCGCAAAGTGATTTCATGCCTACGTTTTATGACCAAACGTGGGGTGCGTCGGATGTGGTAACAAGTTATACCCCGGGCACAATTCCAAACCATACAGGAATAGACATGATAATGCTTGAAAGGATGCCTTTCTTCAATATGTTGATGGTTTTGGCCGGCATCGACGGCAAACACTCCGAGTTCTTGCCTCAAAGCAGGATTTATGCCAGCCATAAGGATCCAAAGTATTACTACTACGAATTAGACAGCGACAATCTTCCTACCAAGATTACATCGGCTGCCCTTTTGGCTGATTCCACCATTGTGAATCTGCGCTACGTCTCCGCCCCCCCTTACGATCCGGGCAGTGTAAATTCCACCACGGCAGATGCCGATGTCATCAACATTCAGGGGCGCGTAGCCACAGTGTCGACAGGCAGATACATAGCCGCATACGATTTACAGGGGCGCAAGGTGGCAAGCTCGCCCAACGGCACGGTAACGCTGCCTCAGGCAGGCATATACATTCTGCGCAGCGGCTCCGCAACAATGAAAGCGGCTGTAAGATAACACTTCCCTGCCTCAGGGAAACAGGGGCGTCAGAGCAGGGAGCTGTCGTTTTTGGTCCGGCTGATGCACAGCACCTCATCGACGCCGGGAATATTCTCTATGGATGAAATGGTGTGTTCCAGCTCCTCCATGGAATGAACCTCAAAGCTGACTGTGATAACAGCAATGTTATCGCAGTCTTCGCTGTTAAGATGGCGCATGTCGAGGCCCTGTTGCTCGGTGATGCACTCGATGACGTCGCTGAGCAGATGATAGCGGTCTACGCCGGTGATGCGCAGGGTGGCCTGGTAAAGCAGCTGCGGATTCTCGGGGAAGTCGACCTCGGTGATGCGATCGCCGTGGCGCGAGGCCGAACGGATTGCCACCGGGCACGAACGGCGGTGTATGGTAACGCTGTCGTCGGCATTGCGGAAGCCAACCACCTCCTCGCCCGGTATGGGGTTGCAGTGTTCGCAGCGGCGGTAGGGAAGGCGCGGCAGGGCGGCGTAGAAGTCGCGCAGGGCCTTCTGCGCCTTGAAGGTGTGCGCAAAGGGGAGCCAGTCGGGCCGCGGAGTAGCCTCGGCGTCGGTGCCCACCTCAACCACATCGCCGCGCCGAAGCACTGTCTTCACGGAGCTCAGCTTGCCGTTGATGCGCACATGGGTGGCGTGTCGCGCCATGGCGTCGTCCACCTCAAAGGCAAAATCTATTGCCGTGGCGTTCTTGGGCAGAATCACCTCGCGGCCCTGAGGGGTGAACACGCGTATGTCGTCGTTATAGAAGAGCGTGGCTGCCGAGTCGAGAATATCCATCCGCTCGGAGCTTGAGGCGGCGTCGTCGAGGACGCGGCGAAACTTCTCGAGCCAGGCGTGTATGGCAGGGTCGTTGACCTCGCCGGTGCGTCCCAAACGGCTTTCGCGCTGCATACGCTCGGAGGCTATGTGAATCTCCTCCCACCGGCCGCCGGCAAGCAGCTTGAGATGGAAGCTCTGATAGCCGTTTTCCTTGGGCGAGTCGATATAATTGGTGGCAGAGCCGGGCTTCTCGCGATATATGTCGGTGAGGGCGGAATAAATCTGCAGCGCCGCCTCCTTCTCGCAGGCATGGTCGGCATTTTCCGGAAAGACCACGCGGATGTAATGGCGCCCCTCCACATGGGCAAAGGAACATTCATGGTCGCGCATCTTGCGGTTTATCGACGACGGCAGGCGATAGCGCACCTCGGTGTGGGCTGGCAGGCCGCGACGTGCCAGAGCGGCGTCGAGACCGGCGGCGAAAGCCTCTATGGCGGCACCCTCCTCGCGCCGGTAGCGCTCCATACGCGCCTCTATGCGCGCATACTCGCGCGGCTGACGGAACCGGAACGACAGGTTCTCCAGCTCAGACTTGATATGATACAGACCCAGACGGTTGGCCAGTGGAGCGTAGAAGAACTCCGTTTCGCCGGCAATCTTCAGCTGCTTGTCGGGCCGCTGCGCCTCAAGCGTGCGCATATTGTGCAGCCTGTCGGCCAGCTTTATCAGCAGCGCGCGCACGTCGGTGTGTATGCTCTGGAGCAGCTGACGGAAATTGTCAATCTGCTTGCTCTGGTCGTAATTGGCTTTCGGACGTTTGGTTACCACATTCACCAGGGCGGCTACTTCGGAGCCGAAGCGGCCGGTGATGTCGGCCAACGTGTAAGGCGTATCCTCCACCACATCGTGCAGCAGGGCGGCGGCCACCATCCGTGCATCCTGCTCCAGGTCCACACCCACAATGCGGGCCACCGCCAGCGGATGCAGAATATACGGTTCGCCCGACTTGCGGCGCTGCAGGCTGTGGGCACTGCGGGCAAGCTCGTAAGCCTCATGCACCAGACGCATCCCCTCAGCGTCGAACCGCTTCTCAAGCTGTGCATACAGCTCATTGCGGCGCTCTTCTACCAGTTTGTTGTAATCCATACGTCAGCTATGCTTCAAGAAAATACCATAAAGCGCAAAGTTAGCACAATTCCTTTGAAGAAGCAAAATTCTTGCAGGTAAAGGGGGAAATATTTTGCAGCTTCGGCGAAATACATTAACTTTGCGGTTCAGAACTATTCATTAGCAACATCAACAGAAAAAGAATCTACCTCAACAGATGAAGGATTTCATAAATGAGCTTACCTGGCGCGGCATGATACACTCTGTAATGCCCGGCACAGAGGAACAACTGCGCAAGGAAATGACTACCGCATACTTAGGCATCGACCCGACGGCCGACAGCCTCCACATAGGCCATCTGTGCGGCGTGATGATGCTCAGGCATCTGCAGCGCTGCGGCCACAAACCCATCGTACTGGTGGGCGGCGCCACGGGCATGATAGGCGACCCGTCGGGCAAATCGGCCGAACGCAATCTGCTCGACGAGGAAACGCTGCGCCACAACCAGGAAGCCATAAAGAAGCAGCTGTCGCGCTTCATCGACTTCGACTCCGACGCCCCCAACCGCGCCGAGTTGGTGAACAACTACGACTGGATGAAGCCCTACTCGTTCCTGGACTTCGCCCGCGAGATAGGCAAGCACATCACGGTGAACTACATGATGGCCAAGGACAGTGTGAAACGGCGTCTCAACGGCGAGGCGCGCGACGGCCTGAGCTTTACGGAATTCACCTATCAGCTGCTGCAGGGTTACGACTTCCTGCATCTGTATGAGACACGCGGCTGCAAGCTGCAGCTCGGCGGCAGCGACCAGTGGGGTAACATCACCACCGGCACGGAGCTGATTCGCCGCAAGACAGGCGGCGAGGCCTTTGCCCTGACCTGTCCGCTGATAACCAAAGCCGACGGCACCAAGTTCGGCAAAACGGAACAGGGTAATGTATGGCTCGACGCGCGTTACACCTCGCCCTACCGCTTCTATCAGTTCTGGCTCAACGTGGCCGACGATGAGGCGGAGAAATACCTGAAAATCTTCACTTTCCTGACCGAGGAGGAGATAGCGGCTCTTGCCGCCGAACATGCCGCTGACCCGGGCAAACGCCCTCTGCAGAAGAAGTTGGCCGAGGAGCTGACGGTGCTTGTTCACGGCCGCGAAGCCTACGAGGGCGCCGTGGAAGCCTCTCAGCTGCTCTTCAACCCCAAAGCCGCCGAGGCGCTGCACCGCATTGACGAGGCCACGCTGCTCGACGTGCTCGACGGTGTGCCGACGTTTGAGGTGGAACGCGCCGACATTGAAGCCGGGGTGCCGCTGCTCGACCTGTTGGCTGTGAAGACGAAGATTTTCGGCAGCAAAGGCGAGGCGCGCAAAATGGTGCAGCAAAGCGCCGTGAGCCTCAACAAGGCCAAGGTTACCGACCCGCAGACGGTAATCGGCACCGAGACGCTGCTGCGCGACAAGTACATACTGGTGCAGCGCGGCAAGAAGAACCAGTTCCTTATCACTATAAAATAATTTTACTGCAATGAACATAAAATTTCCTCTCCTGGCATCAGCCGCCACGGCCCTGTTGCTCAGCGCCGGCGCCCTGACGTCGTGCAGCGATGATGACGACAACAAAATCTCCGACAGCATCACCTTCCGTCAGGTTTTGCGCGTGGAACAGTGGAACGACGGCACCACCAACGCCTTCGCCGACTTCATGGTGGTCAACACCCAGACCAACAAGCTGATGAGCATAGAGCTGCCGTCAAAAGCCAACATCACGGCCAACGGCGTACGGCTCGACTACAGCACTCCCGACCCCAAAGACCCGTATAGCTATGCTTACAAAGCTTTCCTGCCCTCGTCGGCCAATGAGGTAACGTTTGTCTTCACCCGCATGCCGGGTGTGGTGCTCACCAACCGCATCAACCTCAGCAACACGCCGATGATTCGCCTGGCCTCCTCAACGGTGGTGAACAACGGCCAGAAATACAACTACACCTCGTCGACGGGCTATCTCACCGGCTCAGAGGTGCGTATAATGCTGCTCGGCAAGGACAAAGCGAACCTCAACAAGCGTTATTACGCCGAGATTTTCAACGACACGTACACCTTCACGGGCGTTCCGGCGGGCCAGTATCAGCTCTGCTCCATGTCTACCGACTCAGTGCAGCTGCAGGAGCCCAACGGCACCTCAGGCGGCATCATCTACGGCACCAAGGTGTTTGAGGTGCCCACGGTTACAGTGAAATAAGACCAATTAGACCAATTAGACTAATTAGACCAATTAGACCAATTTGCAGCCACCATAGAGCGGGCCTGCCGGGCAATCCGGCGGCCCGCTTTTTGCAGTGTGAGCCGGATTTATTAACTTTGCAGATTAAGACCCCCGGCCGCCAAAACCGAGGCTAAAACCAAGCTCCCCAAAGGGGCAAAAAAACACGCCTCCAAAGGGGCTAAAACCAAGCTCCCCCAAAGGGGCTAAAAACCAACCCCCATTATACAATTATGGGGGGCAAGAAACCGAAACCCCATGAGTCAGGTTATTGAGCAGTGGGGGCAAAAGCAATCTCAGCTATGAAAGCAAGAAAATATATCACGATGGCTCTTGTGGCGGCGTCAGCCGTAGTTGCCGACGGCGTCATGACGTCGGCTCACGGCGCTGTGCCGGCAGCTGCCACGGAGAGCGCGGCCACGCTGCCCGGCGCGGAAGGCTGGCTGAAAAGGGCACGGCAGATGTATGCCGACGGCAATTACCGTGGCTGCGCCGACCAGCTGCGCAGCATGGAGCGCCTCACACCCTCGCAGGAGGTGTTGCTGGCCAAGGCGCTGTTGCGCGCCGGCGACGACGAGTGTCTCACTCTGGCACGCAGCATCCGTCAGCGCCTCGGCAACGCGCCGCAGGGCATCGAGGCGCTGCTGATTGAGGGCGACTGGCTTTTCCTCCACGGCCAATACGGGCCGGCAAGTCTCTGTTACGAGCAGGCCGCCGACGCCGACTTGCGCCCCGAATATGCCTATCGCCTCGGAGTGAGCTATCTGCGCACCGGAGCCTTCGACAAAGGCAGGCGACTGTTGCGCCCGCTGTCGTTGGGCGGCAGCCGCTATCATGCCCCCGCGCTCTTCTACCTTGCGTGGGCCGATTACGCGCATAAAGACTCGCGGGCGGCGTTGCAGGGCTTTGAGCGCGTGGCACCGCTGTTGGGCGCCGTCAACGCCCGTTGCACCGGCGACGATGACCAATTCCTGCCCACACGCCTCGAGGCCGGCTATTACATAGCACAGATAGAGTTGGAGCAGCGCAACTACGCCAAAGCGGCATCCATAGCCAAGCGACTGTTGCAGCAGCCTGCCGACGAGCTTTACACCCGCGAGCTGAACCGCGTTGCCGGCGAGGCTCTCTTCAAGCTCGACAGGCTGAACGAGGCAGAGCCTTATCTGCAGGCATATCTCACCGACAACACGGCCATAACGCCCACAGCGGCTTACGCTGCCGGCGCCATAGCCTACAACAACGGCGACACGGAGCGTGCGCGCGAGCTGCTTGAGCCGGTGGCTGACCTGCCCGACAACACGGGTCAGGGCGCCTCGCTGCTGTTGGGTCAGATAGCGGTCTCAAAGGGCGATTTCACCGAGGCGGCGTTCTATTTCGACAAGTCGCGCCGCCAGGGCACCGACGAGAAGGTGGCCGAACGGGGCTTCTACAACTATATCACGGCGCTGAGCCACGGTGCCGACACGCCGTTTGCCTCAGCCACGGAGCTGCCCGAGCTGTTTCTGCGCACCTTCCCGGGCTCACAATACGAGAGCAGGGTGCGCCAGCTGCTCACCGAGGCTTATTACCGCGACAAGGATTATGTGAAGGCGCTTCAGCACCTCGACAAGATACCGCGTCTCACCGCTCAGCAACAGGCCGTAAGGCAGCTTGTACTCTATGAGCTTGGCGTGAGCGAGCTGAGCAACGCCGACTACAAGGGTGCCGAGCAGCATTTGCAGATGGCGGCACAGGGCACCGATGCGCGCGTCAGGGCGCAGGCTCAGCTGTGGCTGGGTCAGGCGCTCTACGCGCAGGGCAAGTTTGCCAATGCCGACAGGGCCTACAAGTCTTATCTGCAGGCCGAGCCTCAGGGCGCCAACGCGGCGCAGGCTCATTATGACGCGGCCTACTCGCTCTATATGCAGGACAAGTTCAAGGAGGCTGCCTCGGAGTTCGCCAAAGCTCTTGCCGCAAAGAATCTGCCGGCGCGTCTGCGCACCGACGCCACGGTGCGTCTGGCCGACTGCCGCTATTATCTGCGCGACTACTCCGCGGCTGCCGAGCTTTACTCACAGGCCGAGAAGAGCGGCGAGGGTGATGCTGCCTACGCGGCCATGCGTGCGGCCATGATGCTTGGTCTGCGCGGCGACCTCAACGCCGAGATTGCCGGACTGCAGCGCATGGTGGCCACGTATCCCGACAGCCGCTGGTGTGCCGCCGCCATGTACGAGACAGGTCTGGCGCAGGCCAAGGTAAACGACGAAGTCGGCGCGGTGAAGACGTTTGAGGAGCTTGTGAGGCGCTATCCGCAGCTCGAGGAGGGCCGCAGGGCTCAGCTGCAGATTGCCACGCTATATATGCAGCAGAACGCCGACGACAAGGCCATAGCAGCCTATAAGGAGGTGATAAAGCGTTGGCCCACGGGCGAAGAGGCACGTCTGGCCAATGTGGAGCTGCGGCGTCTGATGGCGGCGCAGGGACAGACGGCCGAGTATGCGGCGTTCATGAACTCGGTGCCGGGAGCGCCGAAGATTGACACCGCCGAGCTGGAACGCCTTGACTATGAGGCTGCCGACAACAAGCTGATAGCCGACCCCAAGGATTCGGCTGCCATGAAACAGTATCTGAGCCGTTACCCCGACGGGCGCTACCTTGCGGCGGCGCTGTGGCGTCTGGCGCAGGCTCAGGATGAAACGGGCGACGCGCAGGGGGCTCTGCAGAGCATTGCGCAGATGGAGAGCAAACGTCCCGACGCTCAGCAGCTGCCTGAGGCGCTGGTGCTGAAAGCCTCTATCCTGGAGGGTTCCGACCCGGCGGCGGCTCTTGCCACCTACCGCCGCGCCGAGAAGATGCTTGGCGCCGATATGCCGCAGGAGGTCTATGCCGGCATCATGCGTCTGACCTCCGACGCTCAGGAACGTCTGAACTATGCGCGCCGCGTGAAGGAGATGGGCTCGCTGAGCTCGGAGCAGGCTCAGGAAGCTGATTTCTATGAGGCTTCCGCACTGGCCGCCACCGGCGATGAGGCGCAGGCGCTGAAGATGTTCCGCACGCTGGCGGCACAGCCGTCGAGCCTCTATGGGGCACGCGCCGCCGTGGCCGGGGGTCTGCTGCTGATAAAGCAACAGCGCTACAAGGAGGCGCAGAAGATGCTTGAAGCCTTCACCAACGCCGGTTCGCCCCACGCTTACTGGCTGGCACGCGGATACATAGCCCTTGCCGACGCCGTGGGAATGCAGGGCAAGAAGGCGCTGGCACGCGATTATCTCAACTCACTCAAGAAATATTATCCCGGCGACGAGGACGACATCAGACAGCTTATTGCCGACGGACTGAAAAAGTATAAGTGATGAAAAAGCAAGTAATTACATATCTGCTTGTGGGCATTGCGGCACTTCCGGCCGCTTCTCAGGAGAAGCTTGAAGGGACTCTCTATGTTGAGGGCGAGTACGTGCCCACGGTGGTGCGTCAGGATAAGATACACTTGCTGCCGCAGAAGGTAAGCTTTGAGCTGCCGACGTTCCGGCCTGAGCCTGCCACCGGACTTCTCACCGGCAATTACGTGCCGGGCTACAACGCTCTTCCGGCGCCTGTGTGGCAGGGAGCGGCGGCGGAATATCCGTGGCGCGGATATCTCTACGGGGGCATAGGCTCTTACCTGACCTCCACCCTCAGCGCCGGTTACCGCATGGTGGCCACCGACGCCACCAAGGCCGATATATGGTTTCAGCACACGGGCACGTCGCTGTTCAAGCCGCGCATCTGCGACCGCGACCTTAAGCGCTACCGCTACGACGAGCGTCTGGGGCTGCGTGTGAGCCACCGTTTCAGCGCCGGCACCCTCACCGCCGACGCCCATTATCACCTGGGCTTCTTCAACTATTACGGGGTGAGCACGCCACACAGCAGCCTGATAGTGATGCCGCCGCGCATGGAAGCCAAGCAGACCGACGAGACGCCCAAACAGACGCTCAACGACGCCCGGCTGCGCGCCTCATGGCAGTCGGTCAATAACTCCTCTCTGCAGTGGCGGGCCGGCGCTGATGTGTCGTACTTCGGCTATCAGCATTACTATACTCCCGACGGCCCTCACCTTGCGTGGATGCAGTGGGACGGGCAGCGCGAGCTGCAGGTGAACGCGGGAGCGGGTCTCGACGCCAAGTTAGGCAGCCGCAGCGCCCTGACGGCTGATGTGGTTTTCACCAACGTGAGCTACAACAAATGCGGCGCTCAGGACCGCAGCGGCTCTCTGCAGACGGTGCGCATAGCGCCTGCATACTGCTATACAGCCGACCGCTTCAGCGCGCGTCTGGGCGTGGTGGCCGACATCACCGGGGGCGCCGGAAAGGCGCTGCAGACGGGTCTGGAGAAGCAGGATTATTCCACCTTCCACATAGCGCCCGATGTGCGTCTGAGCTATCAGGGACGCGGCTGGAACGCCACGCTGTCGGCCACCGGCGGTCAGCAGCTGCAGACGCTGCGCAACGATGTGCAGGAGGATTACTATCAGACGCCGAAGATGGATTACATCATGCCGGCGTTTGTGCCCGTGGAGGGTAAGCTGCGCATCGGCTACAACGGCTCGGAGCGTTTCCGCGCCGGCATCGACGTAACGTATCTCACCGTCAGGCACCTCTATCTCGGCGGCTGGTATATGTATTCCATCAGCGGCTATCAGCCTGTCATCACCACTGTTGTGCCTCAGCACGGCAATGTGGCGGGGTTCAGCCTGGGTCTCGACGCTCAGTGGCAGCCGTTTGACATGCTGACGCTTCGCGGCCGCGGCACTTATCAGCCTCAGAAGGGCGACGGCGCGGGGTTCTTCAACGGCTACGACCGTCCGCGCTGGACAGCCGACATCGCCGCCGACGTGCGCCCGATAAAGAATCTCACCCTGACGCCCTCATACCGCTACCGCGGGGTGCGCAACATCTATCAGCGCTTCGGCCCGCTGCAGGATATGCAGGCCACGCGTCTACCCGACATCTGCAACCTGAGCTTCAGCGCCCGTTACCGCATCAGCCGGGCGGTGAGCGTCTTCGGCGAGGCCGACAATCTGCTGTGCCGCCGCGTTACGCTGCTGCCGTGTCAGCTGATGGAGGGTTTCAACTTCCTGGTGGGCGCCGACGTACAGTTCTGACGCCCGCGGGAAAACCTGCATCAGGGTATCTGCGTTAACAATTATATTAAGATAGCTACGAGCAGTTATTAAGCTATGAGCAACACGAAGACGAAGAAAAAATTTGAATACCGCAACGAAGATGACAAGGCATACGGACTTGCGGGGATGATGATAAGCGCCGGGGCACTCAATGCCCTGGAGCTGATACACAGTGTGAGTCTGGACGCCGAAGGCCCGATGGTCTGTTTCACCGATGAATATCACCATTTGCTGTGTCCCACTCTGTCGCCCAAGAGCGTGTGGGAGCGTCTGCGGCGCAATCTCTACGTTACGGCGGCCATGACGGTGGGCAATGTGATGGCTCGCACCACTGTACGCGACGGCAAGGAGCCGTCGGCCGACAAGTTCCAGCCCATCATCAAGGCCATGGAGGAGGAGGGCGCCGAGACGCTGTCGCTTGACGCCGACGAGACGCGCGCGCTCTTCGACAGCCTCTATCAGCGCATCTACCGGGTCTTCCACAACCCGCGTCTGCAGCCCAAGGTGCATGAGCTTAGCCACCGGGTGGCACTGCTGCGCACGCTCTCGCAGGGCGACATAGCCTACGAGCTTGAGAGGCTGTGAGAGAGGAGAGGCGCGGCCGGCACTGCCGGGAGTGATGGGAGTTTTGGGAATAATGGGTTTTAGGGGAAGGGCCTGCTGAGGCAATAACCGAGGGGGCGGGGGCGTTATATCAGTATGCAGCCGGAGGGAAAAAAGACTCTTTACGGCGTCGCGACACTGTGGCTCACTGTTGTCGCGGCGGTTTTTGTGTGTGTACTGGCAGCCTGTTCCACCAAGAAGAACACGGCCATGAGCCGTCAGTGGCAGGCCTTCAACACGCGCTATAATGTGTATTTCAACGGTTCGGAACATTATAACGAAACGCTGAAGCAGATGGAGGAGGAGTATCAGGACGATTACACCCGTCGTCTGCTCATGCACCCCGCCGAGGCCAAGAGCGACGAGAAGATGCCTCAGCCCACCGGCAATTTCGACCGCACCATAGAGAAGATGCAGAAGGCCATTCAGCTGCACAGCATCAAGAAGAAACCGCGCAAGAAATCGTCGTCGGCCAAGGAGAAGGCTTTCCGCGCCCGCGAGGAGTTCAACCCGTTTCTGCACAATGCCTGGCTGATGATGGGCAGAGCGCAGTATTACAACGGCGACTTCCTTGGGGCGGCGGCCACGTTCTTCTACATCTCGCGCCACTTCAAATGGCTGCCTGAGGTGGTTACGGAGGCGCAGCTGTGGCAGGCAATATCCTATTGCGCGCTCGACTGGACCTACGAGGCGGAGAATCTCCTGGTGCACGTCAAGGAGAAACAGCTCACCACGCCGAAGCTGCGGCATCTGTATGACTTTGCGGAGGCCGACTACAATGTGCGCGCGGGCGACAACGAGGCGGCGGTGAAGTATCTGGAGGCGGTGGCACGCAATGCCAAGGGGACGCAGAAAAACCGCATCTATTTCCTGCTCGGGCAGACGCTGCAGAAGCTCGACCGGCGCAAGGAGGCGTATAAGGCTTACAAAAAGGCGGGCAGCGGCATGGGCATCTCCTACCGCGCCAAGTTCAACGCTCGCATACGGCAGAGCGAGGTCTTCACCGGCACCAACATTAAGGGTGAGGTGAACTCGCTGAAGGCCATGACGCGTTATGAGCGCAACAAGGAGTACTTCGACCAGATATACTACGCCATCGGCAATCTCTACCTCAGCCGCAAGGACACCACGCAGGCCATAGACGCCTACCGCACGGCGGTGAAGGAGTCCACGCGCAACGGCATCGACAAGGCTCTGGCGCAGTTGGCGTTGGGCAATCTGCTGTTCATAAAGGGTGATTATGTGGGTGCGCAGCCCTGTTACTCGGAGGCCATTCCGCAGCTGTCGGAGTCGTTTGCCAACTACCGCATGCTGAAGCGGCGCAGCGATGTGCTCGACGAACTGGCCACCTACGCGGGCAATCTGCAGCTGCAGGACTCGCTGCTGACGCTCAGCAAGCTGCCCGAGAAGGAACAGATGAAGGTGTGCCAGCGCATGGCCGACGAATACAAGAAGCGCGAGAAGGAACAGGCTGACTCGGCGCGGCGCGCGGAGTTCGAGGCCAACCGTCAGGAAGACCAGACGCAGAGCAACCCCAATGCGCCGCAGCAATATACGCTCAACACGGACAAGTCGTGGTATTTCTACAACACGCAGGCCAAGAACGCGGGTCGCACGGAGTTCCAGCGCAAATGGGGCGCCCGCAAGCTTGAGGACGACTGGCGCCGCCGCAACAAAACCACTTACTCGCAGGTAGACGAGGAGTACGACTATTCCGACTCGGCCTCGAACACGGCTGCCAACGACACTACCAAATCGCGCAAGGAGGGGGAGACTGACCCGTCCGAAGACCCGCACTTTGCCGAATATTATTACAAGAACATCCCCCACACGGAGCAGGAGCTGAAAAACTGCAACGACATAATTCAGGAAAGCCTCTATAACTTGGCTTTGGTGCTCAAGGACAAGCTGGAGGACTTTGAGGCGGCTCGCCGCTATTTCCTGCAGCTCTTAGAGCGCTATCCCGACAATATCTACCGCCTCGACACGTATTACAACCTGTATCTGATGGCCGTGCGGCGCGACCGTACCGCGGAGGCTGAGAAATGGCGGCAGGCCATCCTCACCGACTTCGCCGACTCGCCCTACGGCAAGGCAATGACTGACCCGGAATATTTCGAGAACCTGAAACGCATGGACGCGCTGCAGGAGGAGATGTATGCGGAGGCTTACGGCGATTATCTGGCCGACCGCAACGCGCAGGTACACTCGCTCACCGCTCAGATGGAGGAGAAATATCCGCTGAGCCGCATCCTGCCCAAGTTCGTGTTCATCGACGCTCTGAGCTACCTCACTGAGAAGGATTACGGCAAGTTCCGCGAGCGGCTGGAATACCTCCTCGACCGTTGGCCGGAGACTGACATGACGGATGTGGCGGGTCGCATCCTCACCGATGTGAAGCGTGGCCGCAAGCTGCAGGCAAGCTCGTCGAACACGCGCGGAATGTTGTGGGAGACGCGTCTGAGCAACGACTCCACGGTGCTGAACGCCGAGGGCAAGCCGGCCGCCTTTGAGAATGACCCGGAGAAGCCGCAGCTGCTCGTGTTGGCTTTCCCGCTCGACTCGGTGAACCCCAACCAGGTGCTGTTTGACGTGGCACGCAACAACTTCTCGTGGTTTGTGGTGCGCGACTATGACCTGGAGCCGATGAGCTTCGGCAACGTGGGACTGTTGGTAATTCGCGGCTTTGCCAATCAGCGCGAGCTTGACCACTACATAGGCATCATGGAGCGCGAGCATAACTTCGACCTGCCGCCGCAGGTGCGCCCGATACCCATCTCCGTGGCCAACTTTGAACTGTTGCTGCGTCAGGGACGTTCCTTTGAAGAGTACTTCCGCTTCCGGCAGACGGGCGAACAGCCCGCCGGCGCCGAAGAACCCTCAGAGGAAACTGAGGAAACCGAGGCCTCTGAGAACCCCGAGCAAGAAGAGCCTGCGGAAGGCGCCCAGGATTCTTATAATTCTTATAAATCTTATAATTCTTATAATTCTTATAAATCTTATAACTTCCATTAAACCATGCAAAAAATCCTCTGGGCTGATGACGAGATAGATCTCCTGCGCCCCCACATACTCTTCCTTGAGAAAAAAGGCTACTCGCTGACCACGGTGAGCAATGGCCGCGACGCCCTCGACGCCCTCGACGCCGAGCCGTTCTCGCTCGTCCTCCTCGACGAGAATATGCCGGGTCTCACCGGCCTGGAAACGCTGCAGCTCATCAACCACAAACATCCCGACATTCCGGTGATAATGATTACCAAGTCGGAGGAGGAGAATATCATGGACCAGGCCATCGGTTCGCAGATTGCCGATTACCTCATCAAGCCCGTCAACCCCACCCAGATATGGCTGGCGCTGAAGAAGAATCTCAACAAGACGGAGCTTGTGGCGGCACAGACGAACACGTCGTTCATGCAGGACTTCCGGCGGCTGAGCACCGACATCGCCATGGCGCAGAACATCGACGACTGGTATGCCGTTTACCGCGCCTTGGTGAGCTGGGAGATGAAGATTGCCGACGCCGACGCCTCCATGGCGGAGATTCTGGAAGGACAGATGCGCGAGGCCAACACGGAGTTCTGCAAGTTCGTGTGCCGCAACTACGAGAAATGGGTAACCGGCGGCGAACACCCCCTCACCAGTCCCGAGATTTTCCCGAAAAAGGTCTTCCCCTTGCTCGACGCGGGCGAGAAAATCTTCTTCATCCTGGTGGATAACTTCCGTCTGGACCAGTGGCGCACAGTGATGCCGCTGCTCACCGACACCTTCAGCGTGCAGGAGAACCTCTACACCACCATCCTGCCCACCTCCACACAATATGCCCGCAACTCCATCTTCGCCGGACTGATGCCGCTGCAGATTGCCAAGATGTATCCGAAATACTGGGTTGACGAGGATGAGAACGAGGGTCTGAACATCTACGAGAAGGAACTGGTGCAGACCATGCTCGACCGCTACCGCCGCCGCGAAACGTTCAGCTACGAGAAAATCTCCTCGTCGGAGAGCGGCGAGAAGTATCTGCGGCGCCTCGGCTCAATAAAGAACAATCCGTTTAACGTGCTGGTAATCAACTTCATAGACATGCTGAGCCACGCGCGCACGGAGACGAAGATGATTCGCGAACTGGCCAACTCCGACGCGGCCTACCGCTCCATCACCGAATCGTGGTTCCGCCATTCGTCGGTGCTCGACATCTTCCGCACCATAGCCTCTTACGGGTATAAGATTGTGCTGACCACCGACCACGGCACCATACGCGTGGAGAACCCCATCAAGGTGGTGGGCGACAAAAACACGTCGACGAACCTGCGCTACAAAGAGGGCAAGAACCTCAACTACGACAACCGCAAGGTGTATGAGATGCGTCGGCCAAGGCTCTTCGGACTGCCCGAGCTGAACGTGTCGAGCAAGTTCATCTTCGCCCTCAACCGCGACTTCTTCTCGTATCCCAACAACTACAACTATTATGTGCAATATTACCGTGGCACCTTCCAGCACGGAGGCATCTCGATGCAGGAGATGCTTGTGCCGCTGGTAACGCTGTCGCCCAAATGAAACACGCTGTCCTGACGCTGATAATGGTCGTTGCGGCGTGTGTGAGCGGCGTCTGCGGCGAGCCTGCCGATTCGGCTGCCATACGGTCGTTCGAGGCTCTGGAACGCCGTGCCGCGCAGGGCGACGAGAACGCGCGGTTTCGCGTGGCACGCACCTTGGAGACCGGCTTCGGCAATGTGGTGAAACGCGACTCGCTGCGCGCCCGCCGGCTGCTTGAACAGGGAGTCGCCAACGGCTATGCCCCCGCGCAGAACTATCTCGGCTTCATCCTCTTCAACGAGCAGC
>FR897881.1:0-14600 GCA_000437495.1 Prevotella sp. CAG:485 | reverse complement strand
ATAACCGCCTATACCAACCTCGGATGGCTGTTGCTGCACGATTCGGGCACGGTGCGCGACTACGACAAGGCCCTCTACTGGCTGCGTCGCGGCGCCGACAAAGGGAGTGCCGCTGCCGCCGCCATGCTCGGCGATATGCTGCGCCTCGGTCTCGGCTCAGCGCCCGACGCGAAACCCGACACCGTGGCGGCCCTCAGCGCCTACAACCGCGCTCTGGAGCTTTACCGGCAGCATGAATACCGCGACGCGCAGGCCCTCACCGACATAGGCCGCGCCATAACGGCCCTCTATCCGCAACCTGACAGCCTCGCCACCGACTCGCTGCTGCACCTCGGCACCTTCTACTGCGGGATGCAGATTCCGGCCACTGCCATGCGCTTCTACAAGACTGCCGCCGACCGTGGCAACGCCGAGGCGCAGGAGGCCGTGGCAAAGGCTTATTCCCTGGCTCAGGGGCTGCCCTACAACCACCGCGAGTCGCTGCGCTATTACCTCAGTGCCGCCCTCGGGGGGAGCCGCACAGCGCAGAGGGTCATCGGCGAGCTGCTCGAGATTACCCCCGACGCCCTCAGCGAGCTGCCCGAGGAAGAAACGCGGAAACTCAGTGCGCAGCAGCGCACCGCACGCTACTGGCTCGAAATGGCCGAGAAGAAGCCATGACGAATAGCCTGGACAATTAGCGCTGACGAATAGCCGGAGAAATCTACTGAGAAATGGATAAAACGCCCCTCATATCGGTCATTATCCCCGTTCACAACACCGCCGCTTACCTGCAGGAGTGTGTGGCGTCGATGCTCGGGCAGAGCCACCGGACTGTGGAGGTGATAGCCGTTGACGACGCCAGCACAGACTCGTCGGCTGCGTTGTTGCGGCAAATGGCGTCTGAGGACGGGCGGATACGCGTGCTGAGCACCGGCAACACGGCGCAGGGGCCGTCAGTGGCGCGAAACATGGGCATACAGGCCGCTCAGGGCGATTTCTTCTGCTGCCTGGACTCCGATGACATTTACTTGCCCGATGCGCTCACAGAGCTTCTACAGGCCCTTGAAAGGCATCCGCAGGCCGGGTTCGCCACAGCGCCCCTCGCCACCTTCGCCACCGACGAGCAGAAGGCCGAGGCGCTGCAAAAAGAATACCCCGAAAAGGAGGAAGAGGTGGTTGAGAGTCGGGCGGCAAGTGTGGCAATGCTCTGCCAGACAGGCGGCGAAAAGGGCCTCACCGTGTCGCCCTGCTGCAAGCTCTTCCGCAGCCGCATGAAGGGGGCTGTGTGCTTCGACAAAGGGCGTATCTACGAGGACCTGGACCTGCTTCCCCGACTGTGCGCTGAGGCCAGCAGCGTGGTTTGTCTGCGGCGGCCGCTCTATCTCTACCGGCTTCACGGCGACTCCATCCTGGGGCGCTTCTGCGAGCGGCGCCTCGATGTGCTCAGCTCGGCTTTCCGGCTGCGGCGAGCGTTTGCCGCTGACGCCGAGTTGCGCCTTGCCGCCGACACCCGACTCTTTGCCGCCGCATTCAACATGCTGCTGAACCTGCTGCAACCCTCGGAGAAAGACCTTGCCAAGCGCTACCGGCGGCGCCTGGGCATCATTCTCAGGGCGCTGAAAGGGCTTGTCGCCGCCAACCCGCAGGCAAGGCGTCGCGACCGTGCAGGCGCTCTCCTGCTCCTCTTCCCGGGCCTGAAGCTCACCACCCTGCTGCTTCGCGTCTGGCCGGGCGCTCTGAACCGCCTTCTGCGCCGCCGCTGAAACAGCGCAAATTTAAGATCGCAGAAAAAAATTCATCAGACGGGCGTTAAATTTAAGAATATTTAACATTTAAAATTTTGCAGACCCTTTAAGAGGTCTTAATTTTGCAACGCATAAATCTAATACGCTTTGCATGCCAAAAGTGGCAAGCTAATCTAAACGGCAACAAAGTAAAGAATGGATTTTCACAAATAACAGTTACTTTTATTAATGCTCAAAGAACAATGGTTTGTTGAGCCTTAAGTAATTGCATATGTGCAGCCACTCTTCCTCCCGCGCCTGTGCGTTACAACCGTATTGAATTTCTGCGACACACTCTCTCAACACAAAATGAGCCCGCTAAGGGTTCAGCAACCAAACCGACCCCGCAGACGGTATATAAAACCCGTCTCGGTCTGTAAAAAAACTCCTATATATCACTATATATATTGAGAAGCAAGAAAAAGCATAAGAAAAATGGATTGACCCCTGACCAAGCAATTGGTCAGCAGAAGCGGAACCACCCGGGAGGGCAGTTCCGCTTTTTGCATCTCTCCGCACCCCCGCACAATCATGCAAATTTCGGCGCATATTCGTCAATTGAAAAAATATTGCTATCTTTGCAACAATTACAGAGTATAAACCACCGAATATGAAGCGCAGGAGCCTGCACATAAAGATTCACCACGAGGGCACCAACATACTGGTGCTTTTAGCCATCATGCTGGTGGTCGTGAACATACCCGCGTGGCTCTTTCTGCCGCCGTCGACGCTGTTGGCGCCCGTGCTGACGCTGATTTCGGCGGTGGTTTACGGCTTTGTGTTCAACTTCTTCCGCTGTCCGCTGCGTCATTATCAGGGCGAGAGGCGCGATATGGTCATCTCGTCGGTCGACGGCAAGGTGGTGGCCATTGAGGAGGTGGAAGAGAACGAATATCTGCACTCCAGGGCCATCATGGTGTCGGTGTTCATGTCGCCGCTCAACGTGCATGCCAACTGGTTTCCGGCGCAGGGACGCGTGGAATACGTCAAGCATCATGCCGGGCGGTTTCTGTCAGCCTATCTGCCCAAAGCCAGCAGCGAGAACGAACGCTCAACCATTGGCATCCACACCGACTCGGGGCGCCGCATCACCGTGCGCCAGGTGGCAGGAGCCATGGCGCGACGCATCGTTACCTACGCTCGCCGCGACGGCGACGCGGTGATTGACCGCCACCTCGGTTTCATAAAATTCGGCTCGAGGGTAGACATCTATCTGCCCGTCGACAGCGTTATACTGGTGAAGATGGGTCAGCGCACCCGCGGCGACATAACTCCGTTGGCGCGCCTCATTCCCCGGCCGGAGGCTCCTCAGACCTGACGGCTCGGAAGGCACCCTCTGTTCCCCTTTTGATTAAACTATGAACTGCATAAAACGCAACTTTCCAAACGCCATAACCTGTGTCAACGTGCTCGCGGGCACAGCCGCCATCATGGCCATGCTGCACAGCGACACCTCGCTGTGGGGTCTCGGCGCTCTGCAATGGGCATGGATACTTGTGGGTGTGGCCGCCGTGGCCGACTTCCTCGACGGCTTTGCGGCGCGTGCCTTGGGCGCCTATTCGGCCTTAGGCAAGGAGCTCGACTCGCTGTGTGATTTGGTGAGCTTCGGCGTGGCGCCCGCCGTAATGGTGCATCAGTGTGTGCTGACGTATGGCGGCGAAGCGTGGGTGGCATGGGTGGCTCCGCTCATTGCCGTGGCAGGTGCCTTGCGCCTGGCGCGCTTCAACACTGCGCCCGAAAACAACCGTGTCTTCACCGGCCTCCCCATTCCGGCAAACGCCATTTTCTGGATTGGCTTCACCGCCTGGTATTCCGACCTTGGCATGATGCCGGGGTGGATAACCCTGGGCGCCATCGTCATAGTGTCGTGGCTGATGATTTCGCCGCTGCGTCTCTTCACGCTTAAGTTCACAAGCCGCAAGGCAGCCGCCAACTGGCCCAAAGGCGCCATTGCGGTGTTAGCGGTGGTGTTGTGCGCCTGTCTGGGCGTGGCAGGACTGATGTGGACGGTGATATGCTATCTGTGTCTGTCGGCCGCCATGCAACCCAAACTCAGAGATTAAATCAGAGATTAAGTCAGAGATTAAGAATGGGCATAGCACTTATCATATTGCTTGTACTGGCCTTTCTGCTGATACAGTGGCTTCGCACCCATCCGGCCACGGTGCAGCGGTGGGTGGCGCGGCGTATGGCTCGCCACATGCAACGGCAGATGGAGGAACAGATGCGCCGCCAACAGCAGGCCGCTTACAGCCGAAGACAAGCCTATAATCAGGGTCAGAATCCGGGTTTTAATCAGGGTCAAAGCTACAGTCAGGCGCGCGACAACGCCCAAATGGAACGTTATTACCGGCGCCGTCAACGTCATATCATACCGCCCGAATATGCGGTGAATGTGAAGTTCACCGAAACGCATGAACAGCGCACGGAAACCACGCGCACAGCCTCAGGCAAAGAGGAGACCGTAAGGACTGAGAGCCAGGTGAGCGACGTGGAATGGGTGGAGATTCGCAACAACCAGAAATAACCGAGACGAGAGATGGAGAGCATCACCGACACTCTTTACGTTAGCGACATGGACGGCACCCTGCTTGATGGCGAGAGCCGTGTGAGCGCCGAGAGCCGCCGTCTGCTCAACGCCGCGATAGCCGCCGGCGCCCTCTTCACCGTGGCCACGGCACGCACCCCGGCCACCGTAGCCGGTTTGCTGCAGGGAATTGACCTGCCTCTCGACGCCATTGTGATGACGGGAGCGGCACGCTGGAACTTGCAGACGGGGCGTTACAGCCATGTGAAGCATTTCCCGGCTCCGTTGGCGCAGACCATAATACAGACGCTGCTGCAATACCGCTATCCGTCGTTCATCTACACGCTCGACCAAGACCTGCTGCATATCTACCGGGTAGGGCCGATGAACGCTATGGAGAAGGACTTCATAGCCTGGCGCGAGCACACTCCGTTCAAGCGGGTGAACTTCGACACCTCCGAGAGCGGCGACGTGTGGAATCAGCCTCTGCCCGACCCCTCGAAGGTGATTCTGTTCTACTCGCTGCAGCCCGAGGAGGCCATGGAGCAGTTTGTGCCGGTGATAAAGGGAGTGGCGCCTGACGCCAGTGTGCTGCATTACCTCGACGGCGACCCGGGGGCTTCGGGTCTCGGCTCGCTGGAGATGTTCGCTCCGGGCGCCACAAAGGCGAATGCGGTGAGGCAGATGGCCGAGGAGTTAGGGGTGAAGCGCACGGTGGTGTTCGGCGACAACGTCAACGACCTCACCATGCTGCGCTGTGCCGATATGGCCGTGGCGCCGCTGAATGCCATAGAAGCGGTGAAACAGACGGCCGCGCAGGTCATTGGACCCAACACCGACAACTCCGTGGCGCGTTTCATAGCCCGGCAATGCCGCATCAACTGCTGAAGTCATGGTTCGCCTCCGTCAGATAATCGACAACCGCCGCGCCGGACGCCTGGTGCTCATCATACTGGCCATGGCGGCCATTGTGGCGTTTGTGCTCATCAGCAACTCGCTGGTGAAAGACCTGGCCAAGCAGGAGCGCGAACGTATGGACATCTGGGCGCAGGCAACGGAGAAATTGGCGCTGGCACAGCCCGACGAGGACATAGAATTTCTGCTCAGCATCATCAGTCAGAACAACTCCATCCCGGTAATGGTAACGGACACGGCATTCAACATCCTGCAGTTCCGCAACTTCAACTTCCCTGAGGCGGTGAGCGCCGACACCTACACCTACGAGCAGCTGAGTCCGGCCAATCAGCAATGGATAGACCGCGAGCTGCGCGCCGCCGCCGGAAACCGTCCGTTGGCCGAGGTGGCCGCCGGAAACGACCATTTCATACCCCTGCGCGTGGGCATTGAGATTCAGTATATCTATTACGAGGACTCCATTCTGCTGCGGCGCCTGAGCTATTACCCGTATGTGCAGCTTGTGGTGATGATTCTGCTTGTGGTGATACTTTACAGCGCTGTGGTGTATTCCAAGCGCGCCGAGCAGAACCGTGTGTGGGTGGGTCTGAGCAAGGAGACGGCGCATCAGTTAGGCACTCCCATCTCGTCGCTGATGGCGTGGACCGATTTGCTGCGCCTCTCGGAGGGGGACGCCGACGCCACCGCCGAGGCGGCCGCGGAGATGGACAAGGACGTGAAGCGCCTCTCGACCATTGCCGACCGTTTCTCCAAGATTGGTTCTGTGCCGGAACTGAAGCTGGAATACCTCAACGCCGCCATAACGCGTTCGCTGGAGTATATGCGGTCGCGCATCAGCGGCAAGGTGTCGGTGAATCTGCATTTCCCGGCCGACGATTTCCCGGTGAAGATCTCGCTGTCGCTGTTTGAGTGGGTGATGGAAAACCTGACCAAGAACGCCGTTGACGCCATGGAGGGCGCCGGCCGCATTGACATCACCACAGGCGAAGACTCCAAGAAGGTGTGGATTGACATCTCAGACACGGGTCGCGGCATACCGCGCAAGAACTTCAAACGGGTCTTTCATCCGGGCTTCACCACCAAGAAACGCGGCTGGGGACTCGGCCTGACTCTGGTGAAACGCATCATTGAGGAGTATCACGGCGGCCGCATCTATGTGCTGCGTTCCGAGCCGGGCGCCGGCACCACTTTCCGCATCGAGCTCCCCCGCGTCAACTAACCCTCCTTAAGCTCCTTAAATTCCTTAACCTTCCTAAGTTCCTTCAGCTCCTTAAGTTCCTTCAGCTCCTTAAGCTCCTTAAGCGCCTTAAGCCCCTTTCATCCCCTTCCTCACCCCGCCAAAGAGCGGAGAGGCCGGTCTGCGGCGCTCCTGCGTGTAGCGTATGGCGTTCTGCGGGCAGTGAGCCACGCACTCAAAGCACTTCACGCAGCGCCCGTTGTCGACATAGCGTTCCGCCACCTTGATGCACGAGGAGCGGCAGTTATCCTGGCACTTCATGCAGCTGATGCACCTGTCGCCGTCTATGGTGATGCGGAAAGCGCTTCGCCTGCTCACATAGCCCAACACGGTGCCCACGGGGCAGACCGTGTTGCAGAACTCGCGGCCGCGCAGCAGCGCCCACGGCAGCAGGACGATGACTGACACCACGCCCCAAATCATGCCCCACAGCGCCGAGTAGCCGCACTTCACCCACAGCGCCGAAATCTTGCCGCCGAAGGGCTGAAGCATATTGCCCATCACAAACCAGGGGTCGAACACCAGCGGCACCACCGTGAGACCCATGGCAAGGCTCACGGCATAGACAAGCAGCAGATGATAGCGTATGCGGCGAGGCTTGCTGTAGGAGAAGGGTTTGTTGAGAGCCGGGATGCGGCGCCGCAGATGCAGCATGACGTCGGCAAGCGCACCCACCGGGCACACCGTAGAGCAGTAGATGCGGCCCCACACAAGGGTGATGATGAGCCACACAAGTATCACCCCGGCGCTCTCGGCAAAATAGAGCGGCTCAATCTGCAGCCGCTCGGCTCCGGCCACCGCACCCGCTATGACGCGCGGCTGAGCCTCCCTGCCAAGCACAAAACAGAGCACCGACGCCACCAGGAAGGCCGCCGCCAGCACTATGCGTATTATACGGAGCTTTTTCATTGCAAGGTCAGTAGAGTCTTACGCAAGGTCGGAATTCATCCGCCGGATTGCTCAATGCAAAATTACACAATTTCTCTCTGTTTTGCAAATTGCCCGGCCAAGATTCCAAAACTTTAAATGCAGTCGGGTCGTTTTCTCTGAAAAGAAACACCGATATGGCTGCTCCAACGCTATTTACCACATACATCAGCATGCTCGGCGTGCCCCACACCGCCACCTATTCCAACCGCGAATATAAGTCGTATCCGCCCAAGTTGGCGTATATGGCCTTCATGGATCTTCTCTACGAATATCACGTTGACAGGCAGATGCACAAGGGCGAGGCCGATATGGGGTCGCTGACGGCTTTGCAGATGCCGTTTGTGGCGCGTATGACCGACGGCACGCCGCGTATCGTAACCGACGTGCATGCCGACGCGGTGCGCCTCATCGGCAACAAGGGGAAAAGCTCTATGACGCCGCAGCAGTTCCTTGCCTCTTGGTCGGGCGAGGCGCTCACGGCGCAGAAAAAGCCCGACTCGGAAGAGCCCGAACGCTGCAAGCACGCCTTTATGCACGCCGCTCTCATGGCCGAGAAATATGCCTTCTGGGTACTCATAGCCCTCTTGGGCGCCTATCTGTTCGTGGACAACGGTGTGTATGCCTCATGGTCGCAGGTGGTGTTGGTGGCTCTCTACGCCGGCGGAATCGTCTTCTCGTGGCTGCTGACGCTGGAGCAGAACAATGTGAACAGCGGCACGGCAAACGCCGTATGCTCCATGATTCAGCCGCACGGCTGCGCCACGGTGATAAACTCCGACCACGGTATGCTGTGGGGTCTCTTCCACTGGAGCGAAATCGGGCTGGCCTACTTCACGGTGAGTCTCGGCGCTCTGCTCGTAGCGCCGCAGGTGTGCAACTATCTGGCCTACATTTCCATTCTCTGCCTCCCCTACACGTTCTGGAGCGTATACACGCAGCACTGGCGTATTCACAGTTGGTGTACGCTGTGTCTGTGTGTGCAGGGATTGTTCTGGGTCATCTTCGCCGTGCAGCTCATCGGCGGCAATATGCACTCGCTGCTGCCGCTGAAATGGGACGTGGCGGTGTTGCTGGTCTGCTACGCTCTGGCGCTGTTGGTTTACCACAAAATCGTCCCGGCCTATTTCTACTATGAGCGGAAATCGGCTGAAACGGACAGTGTTGCGGACAATGCCGCCGACAGCATCTCTAAGTTGTAGAGTCGGCGCTAAATCCTTTTCCCTCAGGGAGTTGTTATATAAGCAAGGAGGGTAATTCATTGGAAACAAATTCGGAAACAGACATAGAGAGAAGAGAACAACCCGGAGAGCAACAGGGTGAGCCACAAGCTGAGCAACAGGGTGAGCCAAAGGATGAGAAAAAGGCTCGCCGCCGCCGTCATCGCCTCCTGCGCCGACTCCTGATATGGATTCCGTGCAGCATCATCGGTGTGTGCATATTGGCGGTTGTGGCGCTCAACCTCTATCTCACTCCGAAGCGTCTGGCCGCCATAGCCTCGAAGCGTCTGGCCGCCATAGCCTCCGACTATGCGGGTCGTTATCTCGACGCCGACATCGACGTGAAGCGGGTGTCGTTCACCATCTGGAGCACTTTTCCGCACTTCGAGCTGCAGGTTGACAGCGCGGTGATTGTGAGTCGCCGCCTGAAACGGCTGCCGCCGCAGCAAAGGGCTCTGTTGCCGCAGGGCTGCGACACGCTGGCGTCGTTCGTTTCGCTGTCAGGCTCCATAAACCCCTTCCGCCTCCTCAACGACCGTATTTTCATAAAACATCTCCACGTAAACGGGCTTCGCCTTAACCTTGTGGCGCTCAACGACTCGGTGAACAATTACGCCATCCTGCCGGCCACAGACCCCGACAAGCCGTTTGTGATGCCGCGCTTCGAGGCCAAGGAGGTCATCTTCACCAACCTGCGGCCGCTGACGTATTACAGCGCCGCCACGCAGGCCTCGGCAACGGTGAATATGAGTCATGCGTCGATGATTGAAAAGCAACGCGACTCCTACCGCCTGGTGCTCGACGGCACGTTCGGACTCTCGGTGCGCCGCCTGAGGCTGCTGCATCGGTTCCCCTTTGCCTTCTCAGGCAATGTAAAGGTGGGATTCCATCCTTTCAAGGTGAGTGTGAGCAAATACAATGTGGCGCTGGGCAATGTGCGCTCGCAGGTGGATCTGAGCATGGTTCTGGGCGACAATAACTCGCAGCTCACGGCCATGAAATACTCGGTGAACGCGTTCAACCTGATGCGGCTGTTCGAGTACCTGCCGGCCGACTGGCTGCCTCATCTGCAGGGCATCCGCTCGGATGTAAGTCTGGAGGTTACGGCACGCCTCACAGCGCCCTATAAGTTCTCGTCGGAATCGCTGCCGAGCTTCCGGGTAGACTTCCACGTGCCCGACTCGTGGCTGGTCTATTCGCTCGACAACGGCCATGACATCAACGTGCACAATATTGGCATGGAGGCATGGCTCGATTTCAACGGGCGCAACATCAACGCGTCGCGCTTCCGCATCGAGCTGCTGTCGCTGGCCGGCAACGGGCTTGCCCTGGTGCTTCACGGCACGGTGGACAATCTCTTTATGCAGCCGCTCATCACGGCCGATGTGGAGGCCACGGCGAATCTCGACCGACTCACTGCCTCGCTGCCTTTCCTGCAGCGGCTCGGCCTGCACGGCAACCTCACCACGCGCGTCAACACGTCGTTCCCGCTGGAGAAGATTACCGACGGCCGTTTGGGCGACATTGCGGTGAAGGGCGACATTGGACTCAGCGGCGCGGCGTTCCATCCGCAAGGCTCGGGAATGAGTGTGTCGGCGCCGAAGGGTGTCGTGCAGTTCGGCCAGCGGCAGGGAAGGCTGTGGCTCACGAGCNAGGGAAGGCTGTGGCTCACGAGCCGTTTCAGCGCCCTGAGCTACAAGGTGGGTAAGTGCAGCATCCTCGCCAACGACGTTACGCTGGGCACGGAGGCTCTGCAGGCCGACACGCTGAGGGTGAAGGGCTTCATCAGCGCGCTGAGTGTGGATGCGGGCAAAACGGACTTCAGCGGCCGCGACATCTCGCTGCAGGCCGCCGCGCCGGTATCGTCGCTGTTGAGCGGCGACCTCGGCAGGCTCACGGCGCAGGCGGATGTGCTGACAGGTCGCGCCACAGGGGCTGCGAAGGGGGATTCGCTCTCCTTCGGCGCCGGAAAGCTATCGCTTCATGCCCGCTTAAACAACAGCCGGGTGAAGGCCTCGGTGGCCGGTAAGGGTCTGCATTATGCCGACGCGCTGAACTGTGCGCTGCTCGGCGATTTCTCCACCCGCGCCACTGCCGACCTGGGCAAAGTGCTTGAAGGAAAGGGACTTAAGGGTGCTGAGGAGATTCTCACGGCGCTGAAGCCGCAGCTTTGGTTCAACGCTCACGGCGGCGAGTATGCCACCATCGTCTATCCGGAGCTGATGCGCCTGGGAACGCTCAGTCTGGAGGCTTCCGACAACAGTTGCTCGCTGCGTCGCCTGACGCTGAAAACGGGTCAGAACGCGCTGTCGGTGAGCGCGTCGGCCCGGAATGTGCTGTCGCTGTTTCACGGCAATCACGCCGAGCCGCTGAGGGCGCAGGTGAACATCGCGGCCGACACCATCGACATAAACCGCATTGCGGGCACGCGGCGCACCGGTCAGCGTCTCTATGCCGCCTATTCGGGCACTCCGGTGCCTCCGGCAGCTCCGGTGGACACGGGTCCGTCGGCCTCCGACTTCCGTCCGCTGACGCTGCCGCAGTGGCTCGACGCTTCGGCCTCGCTCAACATTGCCCGCTGCGACTATATGAATCTGCATGTGTACGACATCGGCGCGCAGATGCGACTGAAAAAGGGTATCTTCAACCTCGACACAATTACGGCCCGCACGGACTTCGGCTCGGCTCGCGCATCGGCTGTATATGCCGCCGCTGACCCGCAGCAGATGAGGGTGGGATGCAATGTGGCGCTCGACACGATAAATGTGGTTACGTTCTTCAAGCGCTTCCACACGCTTCTGGAGATGATGCCGGAGATGAAGAACCTCAGCGGCAATGTGTCGGTGGAGGCCAAAGGGGGGTTCGAGCTCTTCCCCGACATGGTCATGAATCTGCCGTCGCTCACGGCGCAGGTTACGGCGCAGGGACGCAAGCTAACGGTGCATCAGAACAAGTTCATTCACCGTGTCTGCCGCTATCTGCTCATCCACACGCGCGAGCCGCTGAAGATAGACAACATTGATGTGCGAGCCACGCTCCACGACAATCAGCTGGAACTCTATCCCTTCATCTTTGAGATGAACCGCTATAAACTGGCTTTTATGGGAGAGAATGACTTCGCCGGGAATCTATATTACCATATCTCGGTACTTCACTCGCCTGTGCCGTTCCGCTTTGGGGTGAACATCGACGGCACCTTCGACCGCTACCACATCAACTTCGGCTCTCCACGCTTCCGCAAAAACCGGGCCATGCGCGATATGGAGCTTCTGCAGCATCACAAAATCAATATGACCGAGGAGCTGCGCTGGTTTGCCGGTATGTTCATGCAGAAGGCCGCCGAGAGCGTGCCTGCGGGTGAAGCTGAGGAGTCGGTAAAGCGTTACAGAGCTACCCGTCAGGGTCTGCTTGAAGCATCTTCCTCGGACTCGGGCAACCATTCGGCGGCGGGGAGGTAGAAGGAGGGGCAAACCGCCCCATACAGCACATTTTTTATCCCATTTCACGCCTCAAAGCCTTAAAGACCTGCACACATTTAAAAAATTGTGCAAAAAAATGCGCTTTTTACCCCGAAAAATTTTTCAGTCTCAAAAATAATGATTTACTTTGCAGTCTGAATAGAAGAATCACACAAAAAAACACCCAAATTTCTTACAGATATGTCAGAAATAGCAGACAAAGTAAAAGCTATCATCGTCGACAAACTCGGCGTTGACGAGAACGAAGTAACTCCTACCGCAGAATTCACCAAAGACCTGGGCGCCGACTCACTGGACACGGTAGAGCTGATCATGGAGTTCGAGAAAGAATTCGACCTGAAGATACCCGATGAGGAGGCAGAGAAAATAGCCACCGTAGGCGACGCCATTTCCTACATCGAGAACGCCAAGAAATAAACAGGCTCAACGCCGGAGGCAGAGCAGGCTCCGCACCACTGCGCGAGCCTCTCGGCCACGCCGTGCTGCAAGCATTAGCTGAGGCCTTGTAGCTAAATCAGCTAAAATAGCTAAAAGGCGCCCTCAAAAGCCCTGCTAAAACGCAGCCTCAAAAGCCCTCGCTCAGCCGCCCCCTCTCCCCATCCGCGGCCGCAATTTTAATTTTTTCAACACTCAAACTATGGAATTGAAAAGAGTTGTAGTAACCGGCATAGGAGCCATTACTCCAATAGGCAATGATGTGCAGACAGCCTGGGACAACGCCCTGAAAGGAGTAAGCGGCGCAGGACCCATAACCCATTTCGACGCCTCCCTGTTCAAGACGCAGTTTGCCTGCGAGGTCAAGGATTATGACCCGTCGAAGTTCTTCGACCGCAAGAAAGCCCGCTCCCTCGACCTCTACGCCATGTATGCCCTCACAGCGGCCGACGAAGCCATCGCCGACAGTAAAATTGAAGACCGCGAAGACCTCGACCGAAACCGCGTGGGTGTAATCTTCGCCGCAGGCATTGGCGGCCTCCACACCTTTGAACAAGAGGCCGGTGAATATGCCAAAGCTCCTGAAAAAGGTCCGCGCTACAACCCCTTCTTCATTCCTAAGATGATTGCCGACATCGCCGCCGGTCAGATAAGCATCGACCACGGCTTCCGCGGCCCGAACTTCGCCACGGTGAGCGCCTGCGCATCATCAAACAACGCTTTCATCGACGCCTTCAACTATGTGCGCCTCGGCATGGCCGACGCCATCGTGACGGGTGGCGCGGAAGCTGCCATCTACCCCGCCGGTGTGGGCGGCTTCAACTCCATGCGTGCGCTGTCAACGCGCAACGATGACCCGAAAGGTGCCTCGCGTCCCTTCTCCGGCTCGCGCGACGGTTTCGTAATCGGCGAAGGCGCCGCTGCCCTCGTGCTTGAGGAACTGGAACACGCAAAAGCCCGCGGCGCAAAGATTTACGCCGAGGTAGTGGGCGGCGGCATGAGCGCCGACGCTTATCACATCACCGCAACACATCCCGAGGGTCTCGGCGCCGTATTGGTGATGGAGAATGCGCTGAAAGATGCCGGTCTGAAGCCGGAAGATGTGGATTACATCAACCTGCACGGCACTTCCACTCCGGTGGGCGACAGCGGCGAGGAGAAAGCTATCCGCAAGGTCTTCGGCGACCACGCATATAAGATGAACCTCAGCTCGACAAAGTCGATGACAGGCCATCTGCTCGGTGCTGCCGGCGCCCTCGAGGCTATCTTCACCGTGAAGGCTATCGATGAGGATATAGTGCCTCCCACAATCAACCATGACCCGGAGGATAAAGACCCGGAGATTGACTATAACCTCAACTTCACTTTCAACGAACCGCAGCGCCGCCCCGTAAACGTGGCTATGAGCAACACGTTCGGCTTCGGAGGCCACAACGCCTGCGTGGTTATGAAGAAATACACCGGCGACTAAAACCTGCCGGCGAGACAAAAAAGCACACCGCATGCGGTGTGCTTTTTTTGCTTTAGCGGGGGGCTTTTGCGGATGCCTTGTAGCTATTTTAGCTAAAAAGAGGCCTCCCTGCCCACGCTAACGCCTCAGCCTGGCCACGGGTATCTGCAGGCGGTCGCGGTATTTGCTTACGGTGCGGCGGCTCACGGTGAAGCCGTCGGCGGCAAGGAGACGGCAGATGTTCTCGTCGCTGAGCGGATGACGCTTGTCTTCAGCGTCGACGATGCGGCGGATGGCCTGTTCCACTCCCCTGCCGGAGACCTCGGCCGTGGCACCCTGCTGCGCAAAGGCCTCGCTGAAGAAAAACCGCAGAGGCACCGTGTCCCACGGCAGCTGAGCATATTTATTGCGCGTGGCGCGCGAGATGACCGACACGTCAAGACCCGTCTGCGCCGCCACATCTTTCAGTCCCATGGGTCGCAACAGACTGTCGTCGCCGCCGCTGAGGAAATAGGGCTTCTGCAACGCCACGATGGCCGTCATCACGTCCATGAGCGTCTGCTGACGCCGCTGCAGGATGCGTATGTACTCGCGGGCGTCGTTGAAGCGCTGCACCACATACGGGTCGCGCGCCGACGCCCGAC
>FR897880.1 GCA_000437495.1 Prevotella sp. CAG:485 | reverse complement strand
GGTCAGAGTAGGCACGGAGTCGGCCATAATCTCGAACTTGAATTTACGGCTTGCAAGACGCTCGATAGCCTTCTCGTCGTAGTTGTCGGCAGCACTCGATTCCTTGAGTTTTGCAACTTCGTTGGGGTCAGCCACATTGATAATGCTGTTGATATCAGACTGAGTGGTTACCTTGGGGCGGCTCTGAATCTGCCAGTCGATAGGATTCTCGACTGCCTTGTCCCAATCTTCGGAACCGATGTTGCACGTTTCGAAGAGCTTATAGTTGTCGAGAGCATTTCCTAAGAACATCTCGCAGACGTTACCACATTCAAAGGAGAATTTCTTGTTGATCTTGACAAGGCCGCCAAGCAGACGGAGTTTCACACGGGCTTTGCCGGTGAAATAGTTGGGATTGGGCATACCACATCTGAGGACGCCACCCATACCTGCGTCAAGGAGGTCAATCTTCTTGTTGAAGAAGCCAAGGAAGACACGTATGCCGAACTTTGCATAAATATAGGCATAGAGCTGGCCTTCGCCATACCATCCGTTATGGCCAGGCGTACCACCCTTGAGGTTGATGCATCGCTCCGTGCCAAGCTTGCGGATGGATAGGTCAAATCCGGCTTCTGCGCCCATATCGCCGTAGAAAAGTCCGAGGTCAACTTTGATGTAACCCCATACGGCAGCACCCATCATCACGCCGCCACCGGTGGCCGCGTTGGACATAAACCGAGTCTTGGCTTCATTCCTGGCTTTGTCGGCTTTGGATACGTCATCGCTCTCATAAGTACCGGAGGAGGATCCGTTGAGGAAGTTGCGAATCTTCACGGGAATGGGCGGAAGGTTTCCGTTGTTGGGCAGCTCGTTTCCAACGCACAGATATGCATTGGCTCCCACGGCCACAGTAACGATTTTGCTATTGAAGTCAATAAGTGTAAATGTGCAGCGCTTGTCCGGATCGGGTTGACCGAGATAGACATGCCATTTCAATGAAGTATCACTACCGGTTTTCTTATGTCCGATATAGAAGTCGAGCTCTACATGGGCTCCGGGACCTTGGGCTTTGATGCCGGAGTCTGACTTGTCAGAGTCTTTCTTTTTCTTCTC
>FR897879.1 GCA_000437495.1 Prevotella sp. CAG:485 | reverse complement strand
CTGTGGGTTTTACGGCACTTAATATAAACCAAAATCTTTTTTAATCATGCTGAAAAAACTTATAGTAGCCGGAGTGGTTGGAGTGCTGAGCTCTGCAGCACCGGCTCAGACAACGGAAGCTCCCCGTGTCACGGAGCTTCAGAAGGTGGAGGTAACGGCGCCTATGAAAACGCGCATAGAGCTGTTGCCGCTCAATGTGTCGGTGGTTACCGACTCGGTCATCAACAATTCTGCCGAGAGTTCGCTGCTGCCGGTTCTTACAGACCGTGTGGCAGGTCTGTTCACCTCTGAGCGTGGCTTTGCGGGCTACGGCATCAGCGGCGGCGCCGCGGGCACGGTAAACATCCGTGGCGTGGGCCAGGGCAACAAGGTGCTGTTCATGATCGACGGTCAGCCGCAGTGGGCGGCGGTGTTCGGACACGCTCTGCCCGACACGTACGTGGCCAACGGGGTGGAACGTGTGGAGGTTGTCAAGGGTCCGTCGTCGCTGCTCTACGGCTCGAACGCCATGGGCGGCTCGGTGAACATCATCACGCGCAAGGCCAACCGCGAGGGTCTCTACGGCCGCGCACGCGCCATGTTCGGCTCGTTCAACACGCAACGCTTCGGCCTCTCCACAGGCTACAAAAAGGGGTCGCTGGGGCATCGAGGCGGCCGGGCAGCTCGACCGCAGCAACGGCAACCGCGCCGGCTCCGACTTCTGGCTCGCCAATGAAATGGTAAGTCTGACGTACGCCCCCGCCGACGCCTGGAACCTGGGCGCCACGGTGGACATGACGCAGACAAAGGCCAACAACCCTGGCACGCTGCAGGACCCTCTGCAGAGCATGTGGACGTACATGGGTCGCGGGGCGGCTTCCATCTATGCGCACAACCGTTACGCCTGGGGCGAGGGCGGCGCGCAGGCTTACATCAACTGGGGTCACCACAACATCGACGACGGTCATGCACCCTCGGAAGCTCCCACCGACTATCTCTTCCACAGCAACGACTACAACATGGGCTTCACGCTCTATCAGACGCTGCATCTGTGGCAGGCCAACAACCTGAGCGCCGGCGTGGATTACGTGCACTGGGGCGGCCACACGTGGAACACGCTCAAGGATGCCGAAAAGACCAAGAAAGAGGGTGTGCGCAAGTGCGAGAATGAGGTGGCCGGCTATGTGATGATGCAGCAGGGCTTCTTCAACGGCATCCTCGACCTCAATGCGGGCATCCGTCTGCAGCACAGCAGCCAGTATGGCAACGAATGGGTGCCTCAGGCCGGTCTGATTCTGCGTCCGCTGCGCGGCTCGTCGCTGAAGTTCAGCTGGGGTAAGGGCTTCCGCGCTCCCAACCTGCGCGAGCTCTACATGTACCCGCCTCACAACCCGAACCTCGACCCGGAACGGCTCTACAACTACGAGGTTGAACTGCGTCAGCAGCTGCTCGACGGCCGCCTCGATATGGGTCTGGCGTTCTACTACATCGACGGCAGCAATATGATTCAGACTACGCGCGTTGACGGCAAACCGCTCAACGTGAACACGGGCTCGTTCATCAACAAGGGCTTCGAGGCTGACTTTGCCTGGCGCATAACGCGTATGTGGCAGGTGGCCGCCAACTATGCCTATCTGCATACTAATAATGAGTCGCTGTTAGCGGCTCCGAAGAACAAGCTGTGGGGCGAAGTGAGCTTCATGCCGGGTGCCTGGCAGCTGGGCGCGTCGGTGAGCAGCATCTGGAGCCTCAACACGGGCGGCAAGGAGAAAGCCAACTACGCTCTGCTCAACCTGCGCGGCAGCTACACAATGACCAAAGGCTCGCTCAGGGTGAAACCCTTCCTTAAGCTCGACAACATCACCAACAAGCACTACGAGATTCTCTACGGCTGCCCGATGCCCGGAATCAGCATCCTCGGCGGCGTGGAAGTGGAGTTCTAAAGCGAGCTTGAGAGCTTTAATGCTCGCTTGAGAGCTTTAATGTAACTTAAGTTACATAAATAACATCAATTTCCTCACAAGAAATGCCCCTTCACACTCGCTTATCGGCGCTCTATTTCCTGCAGTTCGGCATCTGGGGGTGTTACCTCACGTGCCTGGGTCAGCTGTTGGGCGGCATGGGTCTTGGCAGCCACATAGCCTGGTTCTACGCCGCCGTGGGATTCGTGTCGCTGTTCATGCCCGCCGCCGTGGGCCACGTCGCCGACCGCTGGGTGAACCCCGTGAGGCTCCTCGGCATCTGCCACCTCGGCGGCGCCGGCGTCATGGCCGCGCTGTGGCTCTACGCAGTAAGCCACACCACCCTCAGCTTCGCACCTTTCTTCGGCCTCTACCTGCTCTTCCTGTGCTGCTTCATGCCCACCCTGGCGCTGGCCAACACCGTCTGCTTCGGCATCCTCAAAAGCCGCGGACTGCAGCCCGTGGATCACTTCGGCCGAATACGCCTGTGGGGCACCGTGGGCTTCGTGGCCGCCATGTGGCTCGTCAACGGCGCCTGGTACCACCAAGGACACCTCGGCTATACCCTCAACGAGCTCAGCCCCGAGGCACCCTACCGCTTCCAGTACGGCAGCGGACAGCTCCTCTGCGCCGCCCTCATCGCCCTTCTCACGGCGCTCTATACCCTCACCCTGCCCAAGCTCAAACGGCAGGCCGCAGAGGGTTCACAAGGCGGCGCCACGCTGAGAAGCCTGCGCGATTCGGGGCTGCTCAGACAGCGTTATGTGCGCGTCTTCCTGCTGTTGGCCATCCTTGGCGGCGTATGCCTGCAGATCACCAACGGCTTCGCCACACCCTTCATCAGCCACTTCCGCGCATTGCCGCAATATGCCGCGTCGGCAGCCTCGGGCAACGCCACCATGCTCTTCTCGCTCAGCCAGATAGCAGAGGCCTGTTGCGTGTTGCTGGTGGGAGTGAGCCTGCGCCGCTTCGGCATACGCGCCGTCATCATCACCGCCTTCGTGGCCTGGGCGCTGCGCTTCGGACTCTTCGCCTTTGGCAACCCCGGTGCGAGGCTGTGGATGCTCATCCTCTCCATGATTGTCTACGGCGTGGCCTTTAACTTCTTCACCATCGCCGGACATCTGTATATGGACCGCATCACCCCGGCCACACACCGCGGCCTGGGGCAGGGGCTCTTCATGCTCATGTCGAACGGCGTCGGCACCAGCCTCGGCACCCTCGTGGCGGGCCGCGTGGTGAACGCCTACNGCGGGCCGCGTGGTGAACGCCTACTGCCACTGGCAACCCGTGATGACGCCCACCGGCCCACAGCCCCTCTTCACCGGCAACTGGACCGCTCCCTGGGCCCTCTTTGCCCTCTACGCCCTCCTCGTGGCGCTCCTCTACGCCCTCCTCTTCCGCCCCCAGCGCGCTTAAGAGCTGCAATGTAACTTATGTAACTTATGTAACTTATGTTTCTTATGTAATTTATGTTGCGGAGCCTTCCCGCAAGCAGGTAGCTGTAATTTTGGTGCCGGCGAAGGCTTTAGCCTCGAATCAGTCGGGCGAAGGCTGCCTACCCGCTTGCGCGCCGCTGCCCTCTGCGCCCCCCTTAAGCCCCTTAAACTCCTTACACGCGCCCTCCGCGTTAGTTAAAAAACCTTAAAAAGGGGGCTTAAAAACAGAATTTGGCTCAAAAATTTTGCCGCGTGCAAAAAATGCACTAACTTTGCACTCGCAAAATGTGCCCGTTGAGGGTAATCTTGCCACCAGGCGGCCCATTCGTCTATCGGTTAGGACGAGAGATTTTCATTCTCTAAAGAGCAGTTCGACTCTGCTATGGGCTACAAACCAAAAAAGAAAGAAAGCATAAACAACAATCATGGCAAACCATAAATCTTCTCTCAAGAGAATACGCCAGACCGAAAAGCGCCGTCTTGCCAACCGCTATTGGCAGAAAACGGCCCGCAACGCAGTGCGCCGCATCCGCAAAATGACCGAAAAAGCCGAAGCCATAGAAGCTTACAACAAGATAAGCGCTCTGTTGGAACGTCTTGGCCGCAAGAACGTCATTTCGCAGCATAAGGCCTCTAACCTGCGCAGCAAGCTGATGCTTTACATCAACAAGCTCTAAGCGAAGAGCCTGCCACAAACACATACAGCGCCAACGAGCCGACAAGGCTTCGGGATGTGCCTCCCTTAACGGCACGGCGCTAACCCATTAGCTGCGGCCCAGGGGAAAAGCGAAAGCTGCCGGCCGAGGGGTTTGAGGCTAAAGCCTTCGCCTGACTGATTCGAGGCTAAAGCCTTCGCCGGCACCAAAATTATAGCTACCTGCAAGCGCTTAGGCTACCCCGCTAAATTAGCTAAAAAAGCTAACCAAGCTAAATTAGCTAAAAAGCCAGAGCTAAAGCCCACGCGCAAAACCCTGCCGCAAGCAGTTGCTCCATTCGTCTATCGGTTAGGACGAGAGATTTTCATTCTCTAAAGAGCAGTTCGACTCTGCTATGGAGTCCCCCAACACCCCCCTCTGCTATGGAGTCCCCCAACACCCCCCCCCCTGCATCGCCTGCCAATAATTTCCTCATAATATTTGTTTGGTTCGGGGCAGGCGATGCTCCTTTTTTTATTAAGAGGCGTTGGGAAACCCTTTCAATAGTATCATAAGCTCAGCAACAAAACTCGCTCAGCAGACCATAACCGTTAATCGATACCGCAACATGGGCAAAGACCAGAAAGTATTATTCCACGAAACCGTTTTCGGTCCAATCCACTCACGTCGCCTCGGCGTGTCATTAGGCATTAACCTGTTGCCCAACGACGGCAAGGTGTGCTCCTTCGACTGTCTCTATTGCGAAGCCGGATACAACCGTCAGGGCACCGGCACCACCGGTATGCCGCAGTCATTGGCCGTGGCACGCGAGCTCGAAGCCAAACTCAAGAAAATGGCCGAAGACAACGAGCTGCCCGACTATATCACCTTCTCAGGCAACGGCGAACCCACCATGCATCCCCAGTTTGAGGACATCGTAAAAGACACGGTGCGGTTGCGCGACAAATATGCGCCGAAAGCCAAGATTGCCGTCCTCACCAACGCCACGCGTCTCAACAGCCGCTGGGTAGTGCGTGCCCTCGGCATGGTCGACGAGAACATCCTCAAGCTCGACTCAGCCGTACGTCCCACGCAGGTGCTCATCAACCGGCCGTCGTCGCGCCGCGACCATTGCAACCATATCATCGACAACCTGAAGCAGTTTCGCAACGTGGGCATCATACAGACCATGTTAGTGCGGGGGAATTACCTGTCGCACATCGTCGACAACACCACGGAGAACGAGATAGCGCACCTGATAGAGGCTTACCGCGAGATAAGTCCGCGGCGGATACAGATTTACAGCATAGACCGCTCCACGCCGTGCGAGCACCTTAAGGCGGTGCCCCGCGAGGACCTGCAGCAGATCGCCGAGCGCATCACCCGCGAGACCGGCATCGAGGTGCAGGTGGTGTAGAAGCCGCTGTGGCTTTTGCTTACGCCTTTTAGCTGCTTTAGCTTTTTTAGCTAAGGTAGGGATATTCAGTTAATGGCTATGAG
>FR897878.1 GCA_000437495.1 Prevotella sp. CAG:485 | reverse complement strand
ATCCCTAAATAGAATGAGAATGGCTCATATCAAATTTTGAACTCATTCTCACTCTAATTTTCCACATCTTACTCTACAGATAGTAATGTAGCATTATTGATAACATTTTCACTGCAGATAAAGATATTCGCGACCCAAATCTCAAAGGAACTCTCTTTTGGGGATATAACTGCTGTAAGCAAGCATTATCTAAAGTGCTGAGGATTCACTTTAGGCCACTTATCATTTGGTCACTTTTTCGATTTATCCTCTACGCCGGGCCACCATGACGGATATATTCTCATGCCAACTCTCAGATCGCTGTTGCGTTTGTTAGTCTTGCCATTCTCAAAGGTAATTGTCATGGCAAGAGGCCATTGCTGTCCAGGATAGATATTCGGTCTTTCCTTAACTATTAGGAAAATACGCGACATATCTATCAACTTGTCCCCTCCACGCTGATTGAACTCTGTGAGCTCCATCTCTTTCCACTGAGATTTGGCGCTACTGCCTTCCCATGTATAACCATTCTTAATATAGTCATAGTAAGTACGATAACGAATCTTGAACAATGAATTACATTTGCTTCCGCAAGGATAATTCTCATTGTAATCCGGCATCCATGTTTCATGGGGAGGTAAATATGGGGAAATATCAGTTGGTTTTGATGTAAATTTATCCTCCAACTGCATATCAATACGGGTTATGGCGTATGGATGAGGCCTATAAGGCAAAGAGTCAATGAAATTGCTCCTATTTGACTCATCAAAATGTGTATCGCCGTATTTCTCCAACAACTTATTAAAGTGTCGCGAATTGTTTTTTACATTGTATGCTTTACCTTCACGAATCGTTTCGAGGAGGTTAACTCCGTCTTTCTTGTTGTAGTAAATTTTATACGACAAAACACCCTCTACAGGCACTATTGTTCCTTTAACCGAATTATTACCGTTTTCATCTATGGTTTCGAGCGTTCTGAACCCATAGGTTTCAAGGAATTCAGTCACCAGAGACGGATATTTTTGTTCATAAACAGGTTGCGAGTCATTGTCATCTGAGCAACAACACAACATAATTGTTGAAGCAAGCAGCATCAAAGCTGAAAAAATCTTTTCTTTCATCGTTTCGGAGATTTTAAAAGATTCCAGTCATAATTATCTATCTTACCCTCATTGTATGCCTTCATTATGTTGCGTAGTCTTTCCCACATTTCCTGGCCTATTGGCCATAATCTGAATCTGTAAGTTGTGCCATCGCCATATTCGATATCTATATTATACATAAACTGTGTATAATCAGCGTCCTGAAGGTCGTATGCCGGATACAGCGTTATACCATTTGTGTCGACTAACTTATGATCACCGATTTTGTTAAATTCTTCGAGTGTCATTTTATAGACAGGACCCGGATTTTCTATCCCGTCCCATGAATATCCGTTTTTGATAAAGTCGTAGTAAGAAATGTACGAAATTTCAAAATACTTTGTACATTCATCTCCTATCTTCAAATGCAAATGACAAATGTCATAAGTATCTGCATATATACGAATACTTCGGATAGGTATAATTGAGGGAAGGTAATTCCATGCTTCTTCCGGCAGATTATCCGGTGCACAGGTATCACCTAACTCCCTAAGCTTTTCAACGAAAAACTCCGGATAATTAGAGTAATCGTAATTCTTGCCTAAAGGAATGATGTTGTAGTCCGTGATACGTATATCCACAATTTTGTTAGTTGCCTCATCAACTACAAAATTCACGTTGAAATCGGACTTCTTGTGCGAGAGCTTTGTTGGCCATACGAACTCGGTTATCATTGACCGAGGAGCCTCCGGAATTGGCTTCGGATCATCGTCTGATGA
>FR897877.1:77707-125966 GCA_000437495.1 Prevotella sp. CAG:485 | reverse complement strand
TAACATTTTTTGTGGAATGGGGTCTTAAACGCAACAAGATATGCAGAAGAAAAAAGTAGTACTCGCCTTCAGCGGCGGCCTCGACACCTCCTATTGCGCCATGTATCTGAGCAAAGAATTAGGCTATGAGGTGCATACCGCCGTGGCAGACACGGGTGGATTCTCGCCCGAAGAGCTTCAGGAAATAGAACGTAAGGCCAAAGCCTTAGGGGCAGCCTCGCACACCGCTTTGCGCATTGAAGACGAGTATTACCGACGTTGCATCCGCTTCATGATTGCCGGCAATGTGCTGCGCAACGGCACATACCCCATCAGCGTGTCGTCCGAGCGCACCTTCCAGGCCATAGCCATAATAGAGCACGCCAAGAAAATAGGCGCAGAGGCAGTGGCACACGGTTCCACGGCCGCCGGCAACGACCAGGTGCGTTTTGACCTCACATTCCAGATTTTAGCACCCGAGATAGAGATTATCACCCCTACCCGCGACCTGGCGCTGACGCGTGCCGAAGAGATAGATTATCTGGCAAAGCACGGCTATGTGGCCGACTTCCGCAAGATGGATTACAGCATCAACAAAGGTCTTTGGGGAACAAGTGTGGGTGGCAAAGAGACCCTCCACTCAGAGCAGACCTTGCCCGAAGAGGCATGGCCATCGCAGCTCACCGAGACCGAACCCCGCAAACTGCGGCTCACCTTCACCAAAGGCGAGCTGACAGCTGTTGACGGCAAGACATTTGACCGACCTACTGACGCCATCCGTGCCGTGGAAGCCATCGGTTCTCGCTTCGCCATTGGCCGCGATATGCACCTGGGCGACACCATTATAGGCATCAAAGGTCGTGTGGCTTTCGAAGCCGCCGCTCCTATGCTCATCCTCGGCGCCCACAAATATCTGGAGAAACACACCCTCAGCAAGTGGCAGCAATACTGGAAAGACCAGATAGGCACATGGTATGGAATGCAGCTGCACGAAGCCTGCTATCCGGAGCCTGTGATGCGCGATATGGAACAATTCCTTATCTCTTCGCAGCAACATGTGAGCGGCACTGTGGAGCTGTTGCTCAGACCCTATACCTTCTCGCTGATTGGCGTGGAGACCCCCTGCGACCTGATGAAGACCGGAATGGGTGATTATGGCGAGGTAAGCACCGGCTGGAATGCCGATGACGTGAAAGGCTTCACCAAACTTACGGCCAACCCCATGAAGATTTACCGCAATATGCTCAAACGCAACGGAGAAGTATGATAAAGATAGGAATAACCGGAGGAGCCGGATATGCAGCCGGTGAGCTGATACGCCTTCTGGTGAATCATCCGCAGGCACAGATTGAGTGGGTGCAGTCGGCCAGTCATGCCGGCACATTGCTGACGTCGGTACACAACGGACTCGAAGGTGACACCGACCTCCGTTTCAGCGCCGACTGCAACCTCGGCAACATCGATTTGCTCTTTCTCTGCTCAGGCCATGGCAAAAGCAGCGAGTTCTGGCAGCAGCATCAGCGTCCTGCCACGCTGCGCGTCATAGACCTGGCGCAGGATTTCCGCGACGGCCACGACGGTTACGTCTACGGCCTCCCCGAGCTGAACGCCAAAAAGATAGCCAAGGCCCTCTCCGTGGCGAATCCCGGCTGTTTCGCCACAGCCATAGAACTGGCTCTGCTGCCACTGGCGTCGGCGGCGCTGTTGCCTGCCGAAGTCTCAGTAACGGCTCTTACCGGCTCCACAGGTGCCGGAGTGATGCCCGCTCCCTCTACCCATTTCAGCTGGCGGCAAGACAACGTTTCCGTCTATAAGCCCTTTACCCATCAGCATTTGGCAGAGATTGTGGCCACCCTGCGCACCCTCTCGCCCTGCTCCACACCCCGCATTGACTTCATCCCCGTGCGAGGCAGTTTCACCCGCGGCATCTATGCCATGCTCACTATGGAGGCGCCACTCACTGAGAGGGCCCTGAACGACCTCTATGCGGAGTTCTACAAAGATGCTGCCTTTACCCGCCTTTCGGAAAAGGATGTCGACCTCAAACAGGTTATCAACACCAACAAAGCCCTGATTCACCTCACCGTCTCCGACGGGCGCCTGCTGGTGGTTTCGGCCATTGACAATCTGCTCAAAGGCGCTTCCGGGCAGGCCGTGCAGAATATGAACATTATGTTCGGTTTGCCCCAGAAAACCGGACTGCAACTCAAATCCTCGGCATTCTAAGTTATGAAAATGCTTGACGTATATTCCCTCTTCGACGTGGAACCGGTGCGCGCCACCGGCTGCCGCGTCTTCGTAAAGGGAGATAATGAACCATATCTTGATTTCTATGGCGGACACGCCGTTGTGAGCATAGGCCATTGCCATCCCCGCTGGGTCAGCGCCGTGGCACAGCAGGCTGCGAGCCTCCCCTTCTACTCCAACTCCGTAATCAACAGCAAACAACAGGAACTGGCTGACAGACTCGGCGCCGCAAGCGGTTATGACGACTATAACCTCTTCCTGGTGAACTCCGGCGCAGAGGCCAACGAGAATGCCTTCAGAGTGGCGTCGATGACAACCGGCCGCGACCGTGTCTTAGCCATGGGCAAAGCCTTCCACGGACGCACCGCCGGCGCTGTGGCCGCCACCGACAATGCCAAAGTGCGGTCGGCGTTTGCTATGGCTGATAAGGTCGATTTCACAGACCTCAACGATATTGCCGCCGCTGAGAAGGCCCTCTCCTCGCGCCGCTATGCCGCCGTGATTGTTGAGCCGATTCAGGGCGTGGGCGGCATACGCGTGGCTACTGACGATTTCCTGCAAAGCCTGCTCCGACTCGCCACAGAAACCGGCACGTTGCTGATTACCGACGAAGTGCAGTGCGGCTATGGCCGCTCGGGCAAGTTCTTTGCCCATCAGTACAGCCAAATCCGTCCCGACATCATCACCATGGCTAAAGGCATCGCCAACGGCTTCCCCATGGGCGGACTGCTCATTGCCCCGCAATATACAGTTGGCAAAGGTATGTTGGGCACCACCTTCGGCGGCTCGCATCTGGCATGCGCGGCTGCCTGCGCAGTGCTCGACGTAATGGCCGACGAGGAGCTTGTGGAGAATGCACGCGTCACGGGTCAGTATCTCATTGACTCGCTGAAGAGCATTAAGGGCCTGGGCGAGGTGCGCGGCAAAGGCTTTATGGTGGGTATGGATGTGGAAGGCTCGGCCGCCGACCTGCGCCGCCGCCTGCTCCATGAACATCGCATCTTCACCGGAGGCGCCGGGGAGCATACCGTGCGCCTGCTGCCCCCTCTCTGCACCGGAAAAGCAGAGGTGGATATTTTAATTGACAAACTCTCAAAATCGCTGAACCGATGAAGCATTTCACAAGCGTTGCCGACGCCGGTAACCTGCAGGCCTTACTCGCCGAAGCACAGCAGATAAAAGCTGACCGGTATGCCCTGACAGATTTAGGGAAAAACCGCACCCTCCTAATGATTTTCTTCAACTCCAGTCTCCGCACACGCCTCTCTACGCAGAAAGCTGCCATGAACCTGGGTATGAACACCATGGTGCTCGACGTGAATCAAGGCGCCTGGAAACTCGAAACGGAGAGGGGAGTGGTGATGGACGGCGACAAAGCCGAGCATCTGCTTGAGGCAATACCCGTAATGGGCGCTTACTGCGATATCATTGGCGTGCGCACCTTCGCATCTCTCACCGACCGCGAGGCAGATTATCGCGAGGATGTGCTGAACCAGTTCATGCGCTACTCCGGGCGCCCCGTGGTGAGCATGGAAGCCGCCACACGTCATCCCATGCAGAGCCTCGCCGACCTTATCACCATAGAGGAGCATAAAACAAATAAACGCCCGAAGGTAGTACTCACCTGGGCACCTCATCCCCGTGCGCTGCCTCAGGCTGTGCCCAACTCCTTCGCCGAATGGTGCAACGCCGCCGATTACGACCTGGTGATTACGCATCCCGAAGGCTACGAACTGGCGCCGCAGTTTGTGGGGAAGGCTCGGGTGGAATATGACCAGCGAAAAGCCTTTGAGGGTGCAGACTTCATCTACGCCAAAAACTGGAGTCCGTATAATGCCGCCAACTATGGCAAGGTAATCTGCAAAGACCCTTCATGGACCGTTGACGACGACAAGATGGCCCTCACCGACAACGCCTTTTTCATGCACTGTCTGCCCGTGCGCCGCAATATGATTGTTACCGACTCGGTGATAGAGTCGCCGCGCAGCCTGGTGATTCCCGAAGCCGCCAACCGCGAAATTTCGGCTCAGGTAGTGCTGAAACGGATGCTTGAGCAACTATGACAAACCCTATTCACATATATAAGATAGGTGGCAGCATCACCGATTGCCCGGAGCGTCTTGCCGCTTTCATCAACGAGTTTCAGGTCGATGACCGCCCTAAGATTCTCGTGCATGGCGGCGGCAAGGAGGCAACATCTCTGGCCAAAGCCCTCGGGCTGCAGACCCGGATGATTGACGGGCGCCGCGTTACCGATGCCGAAATGCTCCGTGTGGTGGTGATGGTCTATGCCGGATTAATCAACAAACGCCTCGTGGCTTCCTTGCAAAGTAAAGGTTGCAACGCAATAGGCCTCACCGGCGCCGACGGAAATCTCGTCAGAGCAGTTCGCCGCAAGCCTCAGCCGGCCGATTTCGGCTTCGTGGGCGACATCTCGCCCGAAGGTGTAAACGTGGATATGATTAACCGGCTGCTGCAACAGGGTCTCACCCCGGTGTGCTGTGCCATTGCCCATGACGGCGACGGCACCCTGCTCAACTGTAATGCCGACGGTGTGGCCTCGGCGCTGGCAACCGCTCTGGCGAAAGCCGGACACACGGTTAGCCTGCGTTATCGGTTTGAACTGCCCGGAGTGCTGGCAAATGCCGCCGACAAAGAGTCAGTAATTGGCATCATCACACCCTCCTCAGCCCGGGAGCTGAAGAGCAGGGGAGTGGTGAGCGGCGGCATGCTGCCTAAAATTGACAGCGCCCTGAAGGCGTTGGAAAAGGGTGTGATGGAAGTACAGATTGGCAAAACTGTTATCACCAATGACTGAGCGGGAAGTGCAAATGGTGGACTTGCTCAGCCAAATGATCGCCACCCCATCGGTAACCGGCAATGAGGAGGCCGTGTCAGACCTGCTTACAAAGTACCTGAGCAGCCGGGGTTGTGCCCCGCGGCGTTTCGGCCTGAATGTGGTGGCGCTGAGCGATGATTTCAACAGCTCGCGTCCTACCCTGATGCTCAACTCCCATCTCGACACCGTGGCACCGGTGGCCGGATGGCAGCGCGATGCTTTTAGCCCTGTTGTTGAGGGAGAGCGCCTGTATGGATTGGGCAGCAATGATGCCGGTGGCAGCGTGGTGGCTCTCACAACAACCTTTCTGCAGATGCGCGTAGAGACGTTGCCGGTGAATCTGCTGTTGGCCCTGACGGTGGAGGAGGAACGCGGCGGCAGCGGCGGCATGCGTGCCCTGTTGCCCGCCTTGGACGCCGCCGGCATAAGAGTGGACATGGCGTTGGTGGGAGAACCGACGTCGCTGGAGTGTGCCGTGGCCGAAAGGGGACTCGTGGTGCTTGACTGCGAGACACGCGGCATTGCCGGTCATGCAGCCCGCAACACCGGACGTAACGCCCTCTATGCCGCCCTCGACGACATCGACCGCCTGCGCCGTATGACAATGCCTGCGCCGTCGCCCACACTCGGTCCGGCACGCCTCGCCGTAACGCAGATTGAAGCCGGCAGTCGGCATAACGTGATTCCGGATCTGTGTAAGTGGGTGGTGGATATCCGCACTACCGATACCTGCACAAATGAGATGGCTATAGAAGCCGTCAGAAATCAACTCGGTAGCGACACCACTGCCACACCCCGTTCCACACGCATAAGGGCGTCGGCAATCAGCCCGGAGCATCCCCTGACAAAAGCCGTGGCGAAAGCCGGTGTAAAATGTGTAACGTCGGCCACTACATCCGATATGTCGCTGCTTCACAACATCCCGTCGGTGAAAATGGGCCCGGGGCATTCGCACCTCTCGCATACACCCGACGAATATCTGCCTCTGCCAATGCTCAAAGAGGCGTTACAGCTTTATTCAACCGTAATCCGCAATATACAGATATGAACCTCTGGGACAAGGGTTTTGAACCTGACCAACTGATAGAACAATTTACTGTGGGCGCTGACCGCGACCTCGATTTGGCACTTGCCCCCTACGATGTGCAAGGCTCTCTGGCACACATCAAAATGCTCCATTCGATAGGGCTGCTGACAGCCGACGAACTGCAGGTGCTCACTGAGGCACTGAACGATATTGCCGCACAGATAGAGCGAAATGAGTTCGAGATTGAGCCGGATGTGGAGGATGTACATTCGCAGGTGGAGTTTCTGCTCACGCGGCGCCTTGGCAGCCTGGGAAAGAAGATTCACGCCGGCAGGTCGCGCAATGATCAGGTGTTGGTCGACCTCAAACTCTTTTACAGAGCCGCAATACGGTGCGTTGCCGGGCTCACGGAGCAGCTCTTTGACGTGCTTCAGCAGCTCAGTGAGAAGCATAAAGACTGCCTGATGCCCGGCTATACACATTTGCAGATGGCCATGCCGTCGTCGGCCGGATTGTGGTTTGGCGCATACGCAGAGACGCTGGTCGATGACATGGAACTGCTGTTGGCGGCACACAGAATTGCCAATCAGAACCCGTTGGGCTCGGCCGCCGGATATGGCTCGTCGTTCCCACTCGACAGGCAAATGACCACCGAGCTGCTTGGCTTCCGCACCTTACATTATAATGTGGTGGCAGCCCAGATGAGTCGGGGAAAGACCGAACAGGCTCTTGCGGCTGCTCTTGCCGCTGTGGCGACAACCCTCGGACGGCTGGCCGGCGATGTCTGTCTGTTTATGTGCTCGAACTTTGCGTTTGTGTCGCTGCCCGACCGCTTCACCACCGGCTCGTCGATAATGCCTCACAAGAAGAACCCGGATGTGTTTGAGATTATGCGCGGACGCTGCTCGCGTCTGCAGGCCCTTCCCGGAGAGGTGGCCATGCTCCTGGCGCATTTGCCGCAGGGTTACAACCGCGATTTGCAGCTGCTCAAGGACATCACATTCCCGGCAATCACACAGCTCGAAGATTGTCTGAATATGGCAATTTTCATCCTGCCTTATCTGCAGGTTAAGGAAGGCATCCTCAACGACGAGCGTTATGACTGCCTTTTCACGGTGGAAGAAGTGAACAGGCGCGTCAACGAGGGTACCCCGTTTCGCGATGCCTACCGACAGGTTGGCATAGAGGTGCAAAACGGCACTTTCAAAGCACGCCGCGATATCTGCCATACGCATATGGGCAGTATGGGGAATCTCGCCAATGACCTCATACGTGCCAAAATAACAGAAGTTGTGGCCCGGTTTGACAGAAATTGAGCCTCAGACGGCAATTTCTACCCCAATAAGGGCGGCTGCTCTTGACAACGCATAAAATTTGTATTACCTTTGTGCTTTAAAAGGTGTTTGCGGAGCCGGAGCAGCTCGGAATCCTTTTTTACTTTATACACTTTTTTTCCACTGAGAATATGTGCGGAATAGTAGGATATATAGGTAACGGCAATGTCTATGACGTGCTCATAAGAGGACTTAAACGTCTGGAATACAGAGGATATGACAGCGCAGGTATTGCATTACTTACTCCCAATAATAAAATCAACGTTTACAAGACCCGCGGCAAAGTGTCGGCGCTTGAGAGTTTCTGTCGCGACAAATCGACCGATGCGCGTCTGGGCATAGCGCATACCCGCTGGGCAACTCACGGCGAGCCCAACGACACCAACGCACACCCGCATTTCAGCGAGGATGGCAATCTGGCGCTGGTGCACAACGGCACGATAGAGAATTTCAAAGTACTGAAGGATGCTCTGCAGCAACACGGGGTGAACTTCCACACCGAGACAGACACCGAGGTGCTGGTGCAGCTCATCGAGTTCATCAAAGTGCAGAATGGCTGCTCGCTGCTCGATGCCGTGCGCGAGGCCCTGAAGCAAGTGGTTGGTGCTTACGCAATGGCCGTTATCGACCGCAATGAGCCTGACCAGATAATAGCAGCCCGCAAAAGCTCACCCTTGGTGGTGGGTATCGGCGAAGATGAGATGTTCTTGGCCTCAGACGCCACTCCGTTTGTGGACTGCACCAAAAATGTGGTTTACATTGACGACGAGCAGATAGCAATCATAAAGAAAGGTGAGCCTCTGCGCATAGTCGATTTTGAGAACAAGGAATCGAAGGTTGACGTAAAGCAGCTTGAATGGTCCATCTCGCAGCTGGAGAAAGGCGGCTATACGCACTTCATGCTGAAGGAGATTTTTGAGCAGCCTGACACGCTGCGCGACTGTATCCGCGGCCGCGCCGTTGCCGACCAGGGAAAGGTGATTCTCAACGGCGTGCTCAGCAATAAGGATAAGTTCCTGAACGCCAACAGAATCATCATAGTGGCCTGCGGCACATCGTGGCATGCCTCGTTGTTGGGAAAATCGCTGATTCAGGAGTTCTGCCGCATTCCCGTGGAAGTGGAATATGCTTCGGAATTCCGCTACTCCAAACCGGTGATAACAGATAAGGATGTGGTGATAGCCGTGTCGCAGTCGGGCGAAACCGCCGACACCCTGGCCGCCATTCAGATAGCCCGCGAAAAGGGAGCTTTCGTTTATGGCATAAGCAATGTGGTAGGTTCGTCGATACCCCGCAATACCGACTCCGGCACCTACATCCATGTGGGTCCCGAAATAGGTGTGGCCTCTACAAAGGCATTTACCGGCCAGGTAATGGTGCTGACGCTGCTGGCACTGACCATAGCTCAACTCAAAGGCTCAATCAGCCAGGAGAAGATTGACAGTATGCTGCAGAGCATTGTCAAGATGCCCGATTATGTGAGCGAAGTGCTGAAGCTCGACAAGCAGATACAGCGTCTGTCGTTAATCTTCACCTACGCCCGCAACTTCATCTATCTGGGCCGCGGGTATTCATATCCGGTGGCTCTGGAAGGCGCCCTGAAGCTGAAAGAGATAAGCTACATTCACGCTGAAGGCTATCCGGCAGCCGAGATGAAACACGGACCCATTGCCCTGATTGACCAGGAGATGCCCACGGTAATCATAGCACCCAAAGACCATCTCTACACCAAGATTGTGAGCAACGTTGAGCAGATAAAGGCTCGCGGCGGCAGCATCGTGGCCATAGTAACCAAAGGCGACACCATAATCCGCGGCATCGCCGACCATGTTCTTGAGGTGCCTGACGTGCCCGAAGCCCTCACACCCATCATCACATCTATTCCGCTGCAGCTTCTCAGCTATTATATAGCCGTGAACAAAGGCAAGGATGTGGATATGCCGCGCAATCTGGCAAAGTCGGTAACGGTGGAATAACCTCCATGCCGAAAAAGCAACGAAATTAAGAGAAGAGATAGGACCTTATAAGACGGCCGCAAAAGGCGCAGTCTTATAAGGTTTATCAAATCAGGGGAAAGCGGAGCAATAAAAATTCAAAAACGGGTAAAAATTTTTCTGAGGCCGAAAGTGCTGTAAATCAATAAGTTGCGACTTGTGTTTAGGTTTGCTGAAGAAATTTTTTGGATTTTTTTATCCGGAAACATTTGGTGGGTAAGGAAAAACTTATTAACTTTGCACCCGTAATTGAGATGCGACCTACAAAGGGTGCCAAGAGAGGCTGAAAGAAAGCATCGGAACAAAAGGGCGAATACCAGAGTGGCCAAATGGGGCAGACTGTAAATCTGCTGGTTTATACCTTCGGTGGTTCGAATCCATCTTCGCCCACTAATTGGCCAAAGGGAGATGCGGAAGTAGCTCAGTTGGTAGAGCATTAGCCTTCCAAGCTAAGGGTCGCGAGTTCGAACCTCGTCTTCCGCTCCAATTAAACAATGCCTATGTAGCTCAGGGGTAGAGCACTTCCTTGGTAAGGAAGAGGTCGCGGGTTCAAATCCCGCCATCGGCTCCAACTTTTTCGACTTAGAGATTCTCTCTCTTCAACCGGAGGAAGGGATTCTCTCTCTTCTACCGGAAGAACATAAAAACAAAAATTACACCAACATACTATGGCAAAAGAAAAATTTGAAAGAAGCAAGCCGCATGTCAACATAGGCACGATTGGCCACGTTGACCATGGTAAGACTACCCTCACCGCTGCTATTACAAAGGTATTGGCAGAAAAGGGTCTGTCTGAGCTTCGCTCTTTCGACTCCATCGACAACGCTCCTGAGGAGAAGGAACGTGGTATCACCATCAATACTGCTCACGTAGAATATCAGACCGAGAATCGCCACTATGCACACGTGGACTGTCCGGGACACGCTGACTACGTTAAGAACATGGTTACCGGTGCTGCTCAGATGGACGGCGCTATCATCGTGGTTGCCGCTACCGACGGCCCGATGCCCCAGACTCGCGAACACATCCTTCTGGCCCGTCAGGTGAACGTGCCCGCATTGGTAGTGTTTATGAACAAGTGTGACATGGTTGACGACGAGGAGATGCTCGAACTCGTTGAAATGGATATGCGCGACCTGCTCAGCCAGTACGACTACGACGGCGACAACACCCCGGTTATCCGTGGTTCTGCTCTCGGTGCTCTTAACGGAGAACCTGAATGGGTAGAGAAAGTGATGGAGCTGATGCAAGCAGTTGATACTTGGATCCCGCTGCCTCCGCGCGACGTTGACAAACCCTTCCTGATGCCTGTTGAGGACGTCTTCTCAATCACCGGCCGTGGCACCGTTGCTACAGGTCGTATCGAAGCCGGCCGCGTTAAGGTAGGTGATGAGGTTCAGATTCTCGGCCTGGGTGCTGACCGCAAATCGGTTGTTACCGGTGTTGAGATGTTCCGCAAGATCCTCGACGAGGGTGAAGCCGGCGATAACGTTGGTCTGCTCCTCCGCGGTATCGACAAGAACGAGGTTAAGCGTGGTATGGTAATCTGCCATCCCGGACAGGTTAAGCCTCACGATCACTTCAAAGCTCAGGTTTATATCCTGAAGAAAGAAGAAGGTGGCCGTCACACCCCGTTCCACAACAACTATCGTCCTCAGTTCTACATCCGTACGCTTGACGTAACCGGCGAGATCAAACTTCCGGAAGGTGTAGAGATGGTAATGCCCGGTGACAACGTTGAAATCGACGTTAAGCTCATCACTCCGGTAGCATGCGACGCAGGTCTGCGTTTCGCTATCCGTGAAGGCGGCCGCACCGTAGGTTCAGGCCAGATCACAAGCGTAATCGACGACTAAGAATCAGTAAGGCACTAAGCCTTGGAAACAAATAAAGGGCTTTCCGGCCAAATGAAGTTGGAAAGCCCTTACTTACGGGAATAGCTCAGTCGGTAGAGCACTGGTCTCCAAAACCAGGTGTCGGGAGTTCGAGCCTCTCTTCCCGTGCCAATTATAATAAGAAATGAAACTGATACAGGACATAAAGGAATCTTATAACGAGCTTGTGTATAAGGTTTCTTGGCCAACTCAAAAACAGCTTATCAATAGCTCTGTGCTGGTGCTGATTGCTTCCATCGTGCTGGCTGTTTTTATATGGGCTGTGGATAAGATTTTTGAGCTTCTGATGGAGCTTGTCTACAGTGTCGCATAAGTAAAAGACCATGGCTGAAAAGAAGAAAAGATGGTACGTGCTGCGTGCCATTTCAGGCAAGGAGGCCAAGGTCAAAGAGATTCTTGATGCTGCCATCAAGAATTCTACTCTGGGTGACCATGTATCCCAGGTGCTTATACCCACTGAGAAGGTCTATGCAACGCGCAATGGCAAGAAGGTGTTAAAAGACCGTCTTGTCTATTCGGGTTATGTATTTGTAGAGGCTGAGCTTACGGGCGAGGTCATCTACGAACTTCGTAACACAACAAACGTGATAGACTTTCTGCGTGGCCGCGACAAGGGGAGTGCTCCCCAACCGTTGCATGAGTCAGATGTTCAGCACATGCTTGGACAGATAGACGAAGGCAACAGGCCTGTAGATGAGACGGCAGAGGAATTCCGTGTTGGTGAATCGGTGAAGGTAACATACGGACCCTTCTCAGGTATGACCGGCGAAGTAACGGAAATCAATGCAGACCGCCAGAAGATCAAGGTGGAGGTCAAGATATTTGGCCGTTCCACCGATGTAGAGTTGGAAACATCCCAAGTGGAACGCTTGGCTTGATGAGTTGGTTACGCGACCCGTTAAAGAGCAAGCCACTTAAAACTACGTTTAACAAACAACAATCATGGCAAAAGAAATTGCTGGACAGATCAAGCTGCAAATAAAGGGAGGCGCTGCCAACCCGTCGCCGCCGGTAGGTCCCGCCCTCGGCTCCAAGGGCATTAACATAATGGAGTTTTGCAAGCAATTCAATGCCCGAACTCAGGACAAAGCAGGCAAAATTTTGCCGGTAGTAATCACGTATTACACCGACAAGAGCTTTGACTTTGTAGTAAAGACACCTCCGGTAGCCGTACAGCTGAAGGAAGCCGCCAAGATAAAGAGCGGTTCTGCACAGCCCAACCGTACGAAGGTGGCTGAGATAACCTGGGATCAGGTAAAGGCCATTGCAGAAGACAAGATGCCTGATTTAAACTGCTTCACCGTAGCATCTGCCATGCACATGGTAGCGGGTACGGCACGCAGCATGGGTATAACAGTAAAAGGGGCCTTCCCCGAGATGAACTAATAAATCAAGCACATGGCAAAACTGACAAAGAATCAGAAGCTGGCGCTCAGCAAACTTGAGCCGGGCAAGGTTTACACACTTGCCGAGGCAGCTGAAAAGGTGAAGGAGATAACTTTCACCAAGTTCGACTCGTCGCTTGATATCGACGTGCGTCTCGGCGTAGACCCCCGCAAGGCCAACCAGATGGTACGTGGCGTTGTATCGTTGCCTCACGGCACGGGCAAACAGGTTCGTGTTCTCGTGCTCTGCAACCCTGACATGGAAGCCGCCGCAAAAGAAGCAGGCGCTGATTATGTAGGTCTTGACGAATATATCAACAAGATACAGGGTGGCTGGACAGACGTTGACGTCATTATAACTCAGCCTGCGATAATGGGCAAGATTGGTCGTTTAGGCCGTATTCTTGGTCCCCGCGGTCTGATGCCTAACCCCAAGAGCGGTACAGTAACGCAGGACGTTGCAAAGGCTGTGAAAGAGGTTAAGCAGGGTAAGATAGACTTCAAGGTTGACAAAACCGGTATTGTACATGCATCTATTGGCAAAGTAAGTTTCAACGAACAGCAGATGCGCGAGAATGCTCGTGAATTCATCAACACGCTGATAAAGCTGAAACCTGCCACCGCCAAAGGTACATACATCAAGAGCATTTATCTTTCTTCCACTATGAGCCCCTGCGTAAAGGTGGATCCGAAATCTGTTGCCGACAACTAATCATTAAAACGAAAGCACAGCAATGAGAAAAGAAGATAAAGCCCTTATAATAGATAACATCAAGGATACCCTTGGCCAGTATGCATGCTTCTACCTGACGTCGACTCAGGGATTGGATGCAGCGCGCACATCAGAATTGCGTCGTGCCTGCTTCAAGGCCGACATCAAGATGCTTTGTGTGAAGAACACACTTCTTCGCAAGGCTATGGAACAGTGCGACACGGATTACAGCGAGCTGTATGAACTGTTGAAAGGCGAGACGACGTTGCTTCTGAGCAACACGGGCAATGCACCGGCACGTCTTATCAAGGATTTCCGTCAGAAGAAAGAGACGCTTCCCGCACTTAAAGGCGCATACGTAGAAGAGACCGTATATGCCGGCGAGGATCAGCTCGAGACTCTGGCACACATCAAGAGCAAGAACGAACTTATCGCCGATATCGTGGCACTGCTGCAATCACCGGCCAAGAACGTTATCAGCGCACTTCAGAGTGGCGGCAACAAGCTTCACGGCATTCTGGAAACCTTATCAAAAAAAGAAGAAGCTTAACCAACCCAAGTTTAAAAACAATAAAATCCCTATAAAGAGATGGCAGATCTGAAAGCATTTGCAGAACAACTGGTAAACCTGACCGTAAAAGAAGTCAATGAGCTGGCCAACATTCTGAAAGAAGAATATGGCATCGAGCCGGCAGCTGCCGCAGTAGCAGTAGCAGCAGGTCCCGCAGCAGGCGCAGCCGCTGAGGAAGAGAAGACCAACTTCGACGTTATCCTGAAAGCCCCCGGCGCAGCTAAGCTGGCAGTGGTTAAGCTCGTTAAGGAGCTGACCGGTCTTGGCCTGAAAGAGGCTAAAGCTCTGGTTGACGGCGTACCCAGCGCAGTTAAGGAAGGCCTTCCCAAAGCTGAGGCAGAGGGTCTGAAGAAACAACTCGAAGAAGCCGGCGCAGAAGTTGAGCTCAAATAATACATCCTCGCAGAGGTAAAAACGGGTTAAGAACGGCGCTTGAGCGTCCCGTTCTTAACCTTTTTATATCTTTTTGCGGCGGATAGGCGATATTGAGTCTTTTTTACCCGAAGAGGTAAAGTCATTCACCTTCGCAGACTGACAAGAGCTGTCAGTAGGAGAGTAAGGCAGGCAGAAAAGGTGTTCAGAAGCACAAAGAACATCTGAAATCTGACCGGAAGAAGGATATAAAGGCTTGATTGACGCTGGAAGCAAGGCCACGGGTGGTCCGATGTAACCCAAGTGACCGTGCTTTGCGTGTGAAATTTAGGTTGTTTAACCAAATGGCACCGCATTCTTAAACAAATTTTTGATTCCGGCGCAGTGCCGGGCACGAAATTTGTAATTCTATACTGACCGGCTTTGCTCAAGCCATCCGAAGTGAAACTAACAAATAGCTGATTTAAGAAAACAGGATTGTCGTTGAGAAGGTGTTGAAATTGACTCTGTCATACCCCGGGTGCTAACCTGAAAATGATTTAAAGGGTTCAGAAAGTCTTTAATGATGTCGTACTGAAAGAAAACTCAAGTATAGACATTCAGAGAAGAAATTGGCGACAGCTGTACAATGAATCGGCAGACAGGAACAGAAAACACACAAAAGGTTTCAACGGAAAATTTTTTGAAGTAAAGGAGCACAGACCGGCCAGACGGGAGCCGAGAGTTCCCACCATTTTTACCAGACAACAAAACGTATCAATGAGTACCGCTATAACCGAAAAACCGCGCATTAATTTTGCGTCGACCAAGAATCCGATGCCATTCCCGGATTTCCTGGAGGTGCAACTGAAATCATTCCGGGATTTTCTGCAGCTTGACACGCCCCCTGAGAAGCGTAAGAAACAGGGTCTGTATCAGGTCTTCGCGGAGAATTTCCCCATTACAGACACGCGCAACAATTTCGTCCTCGAGTTTCTGGACTACTACATAGACCCGCCGCAATACAGCATTGCGGAGTGTCTTGAACGGGGTTTGACCTACAGCGTTCCGCTGAAGGCCAAGCTGAAGCTGTATTGCACCGATCCTGACCATGAGGATTTTGCTACCGTGATACAAGATGTATATCTTGGTCCTATCCCTTACATGACGGACCAGGGCACCTTTATCATCAACGGCGCAGAACGTGTGGTTGTAAGTCAGCTGCACCGCTCGCCGGGCGTATTTTTCGGCCAAAGCATCCATGCCAACGGCACCAAGCTGTATTCGGCACGTATCATTCCGTTCCGCGGTTCGTGGATTGAGTTCGCCACGGACATTAACAATGTAATGTATGCTTACATTGACCGCAAGAAGAAACTGCCTGTAACGACACTGCTTCGTGCCATCGGTCTGGAGAGTGATAAGGACATCATTGAGAAATTTGACCTGGCTGAGGAGGTAAAGCTTACGCCGTCAAATATCAAGAAGATTCTCAATCGCAAGCTGGCGGCGCGTGTGCTGCACACATGGCAGGAGGATTTCTCTGATACGGACACGGGTGAGGTGGTAAGTATCGAACGCAACGAGACCATTGTGGATCGTGGTGAGGTACTCACTGAAGAAAACATACAGGACATACTGGAGAGCGGCGCCAAGACAGTGCTTCTGGAGAAGGAGAATGTGAATTCGGTGGATTATGCCATCATTTTCAACACTCTGCAGAAAGACCCCACGAACACTGAGAAAGAGGCTATCCAGCACATCTACCGACAGCTGCGCAACGCCGAGCCGCCGGACGACGCATCGGCACGCGAGGTCATCACCAACCTTTTCTTCTCGGAGAAGCGTTATGACCTTGGCGAGGTAGGCCGTTACCGCATCAACAAGAAGCTGAACCTGACCACCCCGATGGAGGTGAAGGTGCTGACGCGCGAAGACATCATTGAGATTATCAAATATCTCATTGAGCTTATCAACGCTAAGAGCGACGTTGACGACATTGACCACCTGAGCAACCGTCGCGTGCGCACCGTTGGCGAGCAGCTTTACAACCAGTTTGGCGTGGGTCTGGCACGCATGAGCCGCACCATCAAAGAGCGCATGAACGTGCGCGACAATGAGGTGTTCACTCCCATCGACCTTATCAACGCCAAGACCATTTCATCGGTCATCAATACATTCTTCGGCACGAATGCTCTGAGCCAGTTCATGGATCAGACGAACCCGCTTGCCGAGATTACTCATAAACGCCGTATGTCGGCCTTAGGCCCCGGTGGTCTGAGCCGTGAGCGTGCCGGTTTCGAGGTGCGTGACGTGCATTACACCCACTATGGCCGTCTCTGTCCTATCGAGACCCCTGAAGGCCCGAATATCGGTCTGATTTCGTCGCTCTGTGTATATGCCAAAATCAACAATCTGGGCTTTATAGAGACCCCCTACCGCACGGTTACCGACGGCAAGGTGAATCTCAACAACAACGAGGTTATCTATCTGGCAGCCGAGGTTGAGGAGGGCAAGATGATTGCTCAGGGCAATGCAGAGCTGAACGACGACGGCACCTTTATCAATAATAAGATTAAGGCTCGTCTGGACGCCGACTTCCCCATCGCCTCGCCCGAGCAGGTTGAGCTGATGGACGTCTCGCCCGTGCAGATTGCCTCTATAGCCGCGTCGCTGATTCCCTTCCTGGAGCATGACGACGCCAACCGCGCGCTGATGGGCTCGAACATGATGCGCCAGGCTGTGCCGCTGTTGCGCTCGGAGGCTCCTATTGTGGGCACAGGCATCGAGGGTCAGCTGATTCGCGATTCCAGAACTCAGATTATGGCGGAAGGTGCCGGCGTGATAGAGTTCGTGGACAGCACTACGATACGTATCCGCTACGACCGCACCGAGGACGAGGAATTCGTGGCCTTTGAGCCGGCTGTGAAGGAATATGCCATTCCCAAGTTCCGCCGCACCAACCAGGGTACGACAATCGACTTGCGTCCTATCTGCAAAGTTGGACAGCGTGTGGAGAAGGATGATATTCTCACAGAGGGTTACTCCACGCAGAACGGCGAGCTGGCACTTGGCCGCAACCTCAAGGTGGCATTCATGCCCTGGAAGGGTTACAACTATGAGGACGCCATCGTGCTCAACGAGCGCATGGTTCGCGAGGATATCCTCACCTCTGTGCACGTTGACGAATATACTCTCGAGGTGCGCGAGACGAAGCGCGGTATGGAGGAACTGACCTCCGACATCCCGAACGTTTCGGAGGAGACAACCAAGGACCTCGACGAGCGCGGCATAATCCGTGTGGGCGCCTACGTGAAGCCGGGCGACATCATGATTGGTAAAATCACCCCTAAGGGCGAAAGCGACCCGACGCCGGAGGAGAAACTGCTGCGCGCCATCTTCGGCGACAAGGCCGGCGATGTGAAGGATGCTTCGCTGAAGGCTAATCCGAGCCTTAAGGGTGTGGTAATAGGCACCAATCTGTTCAGCCGCGCCAACAAGAAGAAGACGGGCCGCAAGAGCAGCAATGAACAGCTGCAACAGCTCGACGACGAATATAAGGCTAAACAGGCCGAACTGCTTCAGCTGATGGCATCGAAGATGACTACTCTTCTGGCCGACAAGACGTCGAAGGGCGTCAAAGACTTTATCGGCGATGTGAAGGTGGCTGAAGGTGAGTCGTTCAAGAATGTGAACTTCGCCACGATTGACTACGAGACCATAAACATCAACAACTGGACAGGCGACGAGCGCATAGACAATATGGTAAGCAAAATGATTACCAATTATCTGCGCAAGAGCAAAGAGATAGAGAGCCAGCTGCGCCGCCGCAAGCTCGACATCACCATCGGCGACGAACTGCCCAGCGGCATCATGCAGATGGCCAAGGTCTACATAGCCAAGAAGCGTAAGATTGGTGTGGGCGACAAGATGGCCGGCCGTCACGGCAACAAGGGTATCGTGAGCCGAGTGGTACGTCAGGAGGACATGCCTTTCCTGGAAGACGGCACGCCGGTAGATATCGTTCTGAACCCGCTGGGTGTGCCTTCGCGTATGAACCTGGGTCAGATTTTCGAGACCGTTCTGGGCTGGGCAGGCCGCGAGTTAGGCGAGAAGTTCTCGACTCCTATCTTCGACGGTGCCACGCTTGACGACCTGAACGCCTGGACCGACAAAGCCGGTCTGCCGCGCTATGGTAAGACTTATCTCTACGACGGCGGCACGGGCGACCGTTTCGACCAGCCTGCCACCGTGGGCGTGATTTACATGCTGAAGCTCGGCCACATGGTCGAGGACAAGATGCACGCACGCTCCATTGGTCCGTACTCGCTCATCACACAGCAGCCTCTGGGCGGTAAGGCTCAGTTCGGCGGCCAGCGTTTCGGTGAGATGGAGGTCTGGGCCCTGGAGGCCTTCGGCGCAAGCCATGTGCTGCAGGAGATTCTTACCATCAAGTCTGACGATGTTACGGGCCGTTCGAAGGCTTACGAAGCCATTGTGAAAGGCGACCCGATGCCTACTCCGGGTATTCCTGAATCGCTCAACGTGCTGCTGCATGAGCTGCGCGGCCTGGGCCTGAAGATTACCCTCGACTGATACTAATCCGCTCCCGGACCCGCAGCACAGTGTTTGTTGCGGTGTCCCGGACGAGGTCATCATATACCTAATTTTTTAAGGAAGGAACTTAAATGGCTTTCAAGAAAGACAACAAGATAAAGACCAACTTTTCCAAGATCACAATCTCGCTGGCATCGCCCGAGGAGATCAAGGCCAGGTCGAGCGGTGAGGTTCTCAAACCCGAAACCATAAACTACCGCACATACAAGCCGGAAACCGACGGCCTCTTCTGCGAGAAGATTTTTGGCCCGGTGAAGGACTATGAATGTCATTGCGGCAAGTACAAACGCATACGTTATAAGGGCATTACTTGCAACAACTGCGGCGTTGAGGTTACGGAGAAGAAGGTTCGCCGTGAGCGTATGGGACACATCGAACTCGTTGTGCCCGTGGCTCATATCTGGTATTTCCGCTCGCTGCCCAACAAAATAGGCTATCTGCTGGGGCTCCCCTCGAAAAAGCTCGACGCAGTGATCTATTATGAGCGCTATGTGGTAATCAACCCGGGTAAGGCGGCCGAAATAGACGAAAAAGGTATTATTGCTCCCGAGAAGCTCGATTTGCTGACCGAGGAGGAGTATCTCGACATAATGGACCGTCTGGGCGAGGAGAACGAGAATCTGCCCGACGATGACCCCAACAAGTTCGTGGCCAAGATGGGCGCGGAGGCTATTCTTGATTTGCTTCGCGACATCGACCTCGATACCCTGTCGTATGAGCTGCGCGACCGCGCCAACACCGACGGCAGCCAGCAGCGCAAGACAGAGGCTCTGAAGCGCCTTCAGGTGGTTGAGAGCTTCCGTGCATCGCGCAACATCAACAAGCCCGAATGGATGATTCTGCGCGCCGTGCCGGTAATTCCGCCGGAGCTGCGCCCGTTGGTGCCCCTGGATGGCGGCCGCTTCGCCACCAGCGATCTCAACGACCTCTATCGCCGCGTAATCATCCGCAACAACCGCCTCAAACGCCTTATCGAGATACAGGCTCCGGAGGTGATTCTGCGCAACGAGAAGCGTTTGTTGCAGGAGGCCGTTGACAGCCTGCTCGACAACTCGCGCAAGGCTTCGGCTGTGAAGAGCGACGTCAACCGTCCGCTCAAGTCGCTGTCAGACAGCCTGAAAGGCAAACAGGGCCGCTTCCGTCAGAACCTGCTCGGTAAACGTGTTGACTATTCGGCACGTTCGGTAATCGTGGTAGGTCCGGAGCTGAAGATGCACGAGTGCGGCATACCCAAACTGATGGCAGCCGAGCTTTACAAGCCCTTCATCATCCGCAAACTCATTGAGCGCGGCATTGTGAAGACCGTGAAGAGCGCCAAGAAGATTGTAGACCGCAAAGAACCGGTGGTTTGGGATATTCTTGAATACGTAATGAAGGGCCACCCGGTATTGCTCAACCGTGCCCCGACACTTCACCGCCTCGGCATCCAGGCCTTCCAGCCCAAGATGATTGAAGGCAAGGCCATACAGCTGCATCCGCTGGCTTGTACGGCATTCAACGCTGACTTCGACGGCGACCAGATGGCTGTGCACCTTCCTTTGGGCAATGAGGCCATCCTCGAGGCTCAGCTGTTGATGCTCGGCGCACACAATATCCTCAACCCTGCCAACGGCGCTCCTATCACCGTGCCGTCGCAGGATATGGTACTTGGTCTGTATTACATCACCAAGCTGCGCCACGGCGACAAGGGCGAAGGCTCCATATTCTACGGCCCCGAAGAGGCTGAAATAGCCTACAACCAGGGTCAGGTAACGCTTCACGCCCCTGTAACCATCGTTGTGGAGGACTTGGACGAGAACGGCAACCGCGTCACTGTGCGCAAAGAGAACACCTCTGTGGGACGTGTACTCTTCAACCAGTATGTGCCCAAGGAGATTGGCTACGTCAACGAAATCATATCGAAGAAGAGCCTCCGCAACATCATCGGCAAGGTCATCAAGACTTGCGGTGTAACCCGTTCGGCTCAATTTCTCGACGACATCAAGAACCTCGGTTACAAGATGGCCTTCAAGGGCGGTCTGAGCTTCAACCTCGGCGATGTCATCATTCCTAAGGAGAAGGCTGAATACGTGGCAGAAGGTAACCGTCAGGTTGAGGAGATTCACAATAACTGGCAGATGGGCTTCATCACCGGTAACGAACGCTACAACCAGGTTATCGATGTATGGACGCACGTCAATACCAAGCTCACCGCCACGCTGATGAAGCAGATGGAGGAAGACCAGCAGGGCTTCAACTCAGTCTTCATGATGCTTGACTCCGGCGCCCGTGGTTCGCGCGACCAGATTCGTCAGCTCTCAGGTATGCGTGGTCTGATGGCCAAACCGCAGAAGAGCGGCAGCGAAGGCGGTCAGATTATCGAGAACCCCATCCTTGCCAACTTCAAGGAGGGTCTGAGCGTGCTGGAATACTTCATCTCCACTCACGGTGCCCGTAAGGGTCTTGCCGACACGGCTCTGAAGACCGCCGACGCCGGTTATCTTACCCGCCGTCTGGTTGACGTGGCTCACGACGTTATCATCAATGAGGAAGACTGCGGCACGCTGCGCGGTCTGGAATGTACGGAGATAAAGAACAACGAGGAAGTAGTGGCCACCTTGGGCGAGCGTATCCTTGGCCGCGTGTCGGTTCACGACATCCTTGACCCCGTTACCGAGGAACTCATTGTGGCTGCCGGCGACGAGATTCGCGAGGCTGATGTGGCCCGCATAGAGAAGGCCGGCATAGAGAAGGTGGAGATTCGCTCAGTGCTTACCTGCGAGTCGAAGAAGGGCGTTTGCGCCAAGTGCTACGGCCGCAACCTTGCCACTCACCGCATGGTGCAGAAGGGCGAAGCTGTGGGCGTCATCGCGGCACAGTCAATCGGCGAGCCGGGTACCCAGCTGACCCTGCGTACCTTCCACGTCGGCGGTGTTGCAGGAAACGTCGCTGCTGTGAAAGATGTAACTTCGCGTTACGAAGGTGTGCTTGAGTTTGAAGAGCTCCGCACCATCAAAGACGAGGAAGGCACCGACATCGTTGTGGGACGTATGGGTGAGGTTCGTATCCTCGACCCCAACAAGGGCAATATCCTCACCACCGCCAACATCCCCTACGGCTCGAAGCTCTACTTCGGCCCCGGCGCTACGGTGCATAAGGGTGATATGCTGTTTGAGTGGGACCCCTTCAACGCCGTCATCGTCAACGAAGAAGAGGGTGTTGTACGCTTCGAGAACCTTGAAGAAGGCGTTACCTATCGCGTGGATACCGACGAAGCCACCGGCATGCACGAGAAGATAATGATAGAAAGCAAAGACCGCGCCAAAGTGCCTGCCGCTCAGGTGGTTGACGCTGAAGGCAACATCCTGCGCAGCTACTCGCTGCCCGTGGGTGCTCACCTGCTCATCAACGACGGCGAGCACATCAAGCCCGGCAAGGTCATTGTTAAGATACCGCGTGCCACCGGTAATGCCGGCGACATTACCGGAGGTCTTCCCCGTGTTACCGAGCTGTTCGAGGCCCGTAACCCGTCGAATCCCGCCGTTGTCAGCGAGATTGACGGCGAGGTACGCTTCGGCAAGATTAAACGCGGCAACCGCGAAATCAGCGTGACATCGCGTCAGGGTTACGAAAAGAAATACCTCGTGCCTCTGAGCAAGCAGATTCTGGTGCAGGAGAATGATTATGTCCGCGCCGGCACGCCTCTCAGCGACGGCGCCATTACGCCGGCCGACATCCTCAACATCAAAGGCCCGACGGCGGTGCAGGAATACATCGTCAACGAGGTGCAGGACGTTTACCGTATGCAGGGCGTGAAGATCAACGACAAACACTTTGAGGTGATTGTACGCCAGATGATGCGCAAAGTGCTTATCCTCGACCCGGGCGACACCCGCTTCCTGGAGCAGCAGGTGGTTGACAAACGCGACTTCCACGAGGAGAACGACCGCATCTTCGACAAGAAGGTGGTGGTTGACGCCGGCGACAGCCAGGTGCTCCAGAAGGGTCAGATTGTAACGGCCAAGAAACTGCGCGACGAGAACTCCACGCTGAAACGCAAGGACCTCAAGACAGTGGTTGTGCGTGACGCAGTGCCCGCCACCTCCGAGCAGATTCTGCAAGGTATCACCCGTGCCGCTCTGCAGACAAGCAGCTTCATGTCGGCCGCTTCCTTCCAGGAAACAACCAAGGTGCTCAACGAGGCTGCCATCAACGGTAAGACCGATACCCTTGAGGGCATGAAGGAGAACGTGATTTGCGGACACCTCATCCCCGCCGGCACAGGTCTGCGCGAATACCAGCGTCTGGTAGTAGCAAACGTCGACGATTACAAAGCTCGTCAGGAGGAGGAGAAAGTCAGCTCCGAACCCGAAGATGTCCTCGCAGTTGAGATAACAGAATAAGACAGCAAAAGCAATCCCCATAGCCAACAGGGGAGGGTGTGTAAAACAACAGCATCACACATCCTCCCCTGTTTCCTTCTTGCAATTCACAAACGTAGGTTCCAATCGCTTCCACTTTAAGGCTGAAAAATTGGAAAAATTTGCACCGTTTTTGGAAGTGGGGCATTTCAAGGGCATTTTTGAGGCAAACTTTGATGCTTTTCAGTGCATTTCCTTGCCGCTATAATATTAACTTTGCTTATGAAAATTCCCGAGTGTGTTTGAATTTTGCTTCAGTGGAATCAAATGCCTGACCTGAACGAGCTTCTATCAAGGCTTACAAGTTATAGAGCAAACATACTTTCCATACAATAATGAGTCGGTTTAACGGATTCTGGCCGGCCTCATCACAGAATCTAACATACAGAGTCCCTAACAACAGCATGAAACATCGTTTACTCACATTTGGAGTATTATCCACAGTCTTAGCTGCAGGAGTAATGGCATGGCAACAGAAACCTGTAGCCGAAGTGACAGTTCCCAATCCGGCCACCGGCAAACAAGAAGTAGTTTCCTCCGTCTACATGGCACCTGAATCGCAGGCGCCCAAATTCGCCTCCTCGGCCGACTCAGCAACAGTAACCGTGAAATGGACACTGGCAAAGACCGCCACCGACAGCTGCATCGCCGACAAAAATCCGCGTATGTTGTTCTTCATAGATGTCGACAGAGCAGCCATAGTAAAGTCTATTGGCAAGGACAAATTGGTCAAGGCCAAACACACACATACGAGGTACGAGTGCCCAAAGGCAAATATGCCGTCTTGCTCACCTTCGACGGTGATTACGACGACATGGACGACATCACCAAGATGGACGGCGTGGACAATGTGGTAGTCAATTCCGACACTACACTCAGATTCTCAGGCTCCAATTGCACCAAGAAGATTGAGATGCGCTTGCAACTTCCCAACGGCGAAGCCGCCGGCCTTCCCTACAGCCGCTCAACAGGCATGGATTATACCAATGCCAACATAGAGTCAGGCAGCATCAACACCTTACAAATGTATATCTCACCAAAGGGTAAACTGCTGTCACTGGCATCAGTGTTCTACAACCTGCCTTACAACAGTGCCACGATAGGCGCCGACCGCACCCATGGCGGCGACCTCTTTGTCAACCCCAACCTTCCCGATTGCTTCGGCCACTATGTAATGTATGTGCTGAGGCCCATGGACAAAACCACGAAAAAAGTAGACCCGACTCAGCCCACAGTAATAGGTTCGAGATTCCTTCGTCCGGCAGTACACAGCGGCACATACACTCACGCAGGCTCCGACTATAAGCCGGTGAAACTGCCCAAATTCAACAAAACCCTCTATCAGCCGTCGGAGGCCAATGCCAAGTTACAGTATACTTATGAGTTGTCTAATGTAGGCTCAAACACGGGTCTCACCTTCGCAAACGGACTCAACAACACCAACAGCCCGGTATTGATGATTAATACAGATTTTGACTCGCCCATGAAGCACATGCTCAATCTGGCTGAACTTGAGACCAAAGAGGTGAAATTCTTCAGCGTCTCCGTCGGCTCGGGCGTTACATCGCCCCGCTTCTATGTCGGCCCTGATGGCGAATCATACTTCCCCATCTCCGAGACTGTGGGTCAGGTGCTCAGCCTGATAGCCAACAATGAAACTGAAGACTGCGGTTATTCAGCTGTCAACCATCCGGTATTCGCTTACAACACCGCTGAGCAGCAGGTTGAGTTCGGCAACACATCGCCTTTCATGACCTACACCATCATGACCAATCAGGTCAGCGGCAAGGATTTCGACACTCCTTACGGATTCTTCCTCGACCCCTTATGGGTAGGTCTTTGCGGAGAGCAGCGCGAAGCTGACCACTATAAAATGACCTTCACGGCCACGGTAGACAAAGACACCGTTTACAAGAACTTCGATTCTTTCCAGTTTGGCGTAATGAGCTGGGGTTCCGACGAAAACAACAAAGGCAAACGCATGGTCATTCATTGCGACAACCGCAACTTCAAGGTCGACACCATTGTTGGCCATTCACATTCGGAGATAGGCTTCTCGGTGCTCACTCCCGACGTTTGTCCTCCTTCGCTGCAGATGGTGCAGCTGCGCAACCAAAGCAACAAAATCACCAACCGTTTTGAGCATCTGGCCGACGTGACGATAAACATGAGCGGCGGCGACTTCAACTTCGTAATAGGCACTCAGCACTTCGTCTTTGCTCCCGCCACCTGGAAAGTGGAAGTGGCTCCCTACAACACTGAAAACTGGTCTGAACTCGCAGCCACCGAAATGCCCGAGTATTTCCGCCTGCCGGCTCACGGCTCCTTCTACCGCGCTACCATGGCCGGCAAAGACCTTAAGAGCGACAACGGCTGGTTTAAGCTCCGCGTTACCATCACCGACGCCACCGGCAACTACACCAAGCAGACTTTCGGCCCGGCATTCTATGCCGCCGACGCAGTCAACGCTGTGGGCACTGTTGACGCCGACAACTTCAGCCTGATGATTAACGGCGACCTCATTTCCACCAATAACGGCAGCGAAGCCACCTTCAACATCTACGGCACCGACGGCAAACGTGGCCACCGTCAAATTCGTCAAGTAAAACTTTTATTCCACATTCTTTTTCAAGTTTCCGGGCAGCCTCGCTGCTTTGAAACTTAAATTTTTTATGTTACCTTTGCAGTCGGTTCAACCAATCTTATCCCGTTAGATGAAATTGCCCGAAGCCCTTTTAGCCGTAATCGTGCTGCTGCTTGCACCGCTCTTTTGCCGGGGTGCAAGCAACTATGCGGCGCAGGTTCAGCAAGGGCAGAAGCTGGCAGACAGCCTCCGTTATCGCGAGGCTTTGGAGTATTTCCGCCCTGTAGCCAAGCAGTATGCCGTGGCCTCTTCAGCTGATAAAGAAACTTGTCTGGAGGCGCTGTACGGCAGCGTGGATGCTAATATCCATCTCACCAACTTCATGGCTGCTTACGAGGATCTGATTACCATTCAAGACATTGTAGACAACGACGGTCTGCCTGATGCCAAACTGCATCTTAACCTCGGCAGGCTGTATATAGTGCTCGGGGCATATAGAGAAGCCCGAAATCATCAACAAAGCCTTTGAACATTCAAAATACGGCTTCTACGCGGCCATAAAAGAGAATGACGCTCCAACCATCTTCTCCACCTTCTGCGACATGGTCAACGAGCGTTTTATCCTGTGCGACCTGCCGGGTATGAGCGCTGAGCTTAAGGTGATGCAGAGTCTGGCAAACAAGCCCGTAGCCAAGGAGATGGAATATGAGTATGCCATTGAGTCGTATTACGGGCACAAAGCCAGCAGCGAAGGCGACTATGCCACGGCGCGCTATCATTACAGAAAGGCTCTGCAGGGCTTGCCGGTGAACAACAGCACCATAAGGCTGCGGACCACAAAGCTCAAAGACCTGGCCCTGTTGGAGCTGAACGACCATCACCCCGATGCCGCTCTAAGCATATTGCCGCAGGCTCTGGAACTAGCCACGAAGAGCCGACAGACGGACTTGCGCCTGTGCATCTATCAGATTTATTCCATGATTTATGAGGCCACTGACAACGAGGAGCAAAAGCGCCTTTACAAGAATAAAGTGCTTCAGTTGCGCGATTCCATCAGTTCCTTCTCCATTGCCGACAATCTGGGCCAGCTGGAATTCATACGCGAAAGGCGCACCCTCACCAATCGGCTTGCCATATTGTCTGTGAGTCAGAAAATATGGTTCTGGAGCTTCGTGGCGGCCTTGGTGGTGATAGGTGCCATCACAACTCTTTCGCTGGTGTTGAGGCGCAAGAATAAGGCTCTGCGCCGTCAGGCTGCCCTCATCTACCGTCAGCTGCAGGAGAAGTATCTGCAGACACCCACAGAGTCGAAAGTGATGCCGGAAGACCCTGACGTCAGCCATGATATTGCCGAGGAGGCTGATTTGGCTGATGTGCCGGAGGATAACGGCTTGTCGGCCGATGACACGGACAACGCTGATTCCGGCGCTCAGATAAAGTATGAAAGCTCATCGCTCTCCGAGGCCGATAAGAAGGCCATAGCCGAGAAAATAGAACAGGTAATGCAGACTGACATCATTTACAGTCATGACCTGTCGATGAAAACATTTGCGCAGGCAGTGGGGCGCCATCCCAAGGCCGTGTCGCAAGTAATTCACGAAACGCGACATTGCAACTTCTCCTCGCTTATCAATCATGCACGCATCGTTGAGGTGATGAGGCGCATGGAGATGCCCGAATATGCACATCTCTCCACCGAGGCCATTGCCGACAGCGTCGGATTCGCCTCGCGCAACACTTTCGGAGCCAATTTTAAGAAGTTCACCGGGCTGAGCCTGCGCGAATATCGCAAAGCCGCCCGCGACGTCAGAGCCTCCGACGATTCCGACGCATAAAGGCTCGTTGTGCATCTGAAGGTGGCCGTAAAGGCCGGTTATTTCACTGTAAAGGAGTCGAGGCGGGTGCTGTAGTCGGGCGATTTGTGAGCGCGGCGTATGGCGTTGACGTATTTGATATTTTTGCCCTCTGCGTCCTTTTGTGCAAACTGCTGCGAGGCAAGGACAATGGTGTCGGCGCCTTGTGTGCGGTTGATGTGGTCGAGTGCCATTCCCAACTCACGCAGACGTTTGGCCTGCTCAGGATTATAGCTGAATAGGTCGGCCTGAATGGCATCGTCGCCGCTTAGGCCATATACCATCACAGCGGCACGTTTATAGCGGATGCCGGGCCGGAAACAGCGCTTCAGACAAGTTACCGCTGCCTCGGCCAATTCCGAAGTCGACGCGGTGGCGGTTGGAAACAGCCAAGAGGCCTGACCGGAATACTGCTCCAAATCGGGCCTGAAATAATTTGAATTGACAAACGTGGTGAGCATTGTGCAGACACTGTGCTGTCTCCTCAGCTTCAGCGCACAACGCGAGGCAAAATTCGCCACATGGGTGCGCACATCCTCAAAGTCGGTGAGCATTTCCGGGAAACTGCGGCCCGTCATAAAACTCTTCTTCGGCGTGTCGAGCACATCGAGCGGAATCACATCATTGCCGTTCAGCTCCTGCCAGGTCCGTTCGCCCGTTATGCCGAAGTTCTTCCTCACCCAGGCGCGGTCAGCCTCCGCAAAGTCGAGTGCCGTCTTCATGCCACGCGCCTGCAGCCTCTTGCTGATGCGGCGCCCTATGCCCCATACATCGTCCAGGTCGAGCCTGCGCAGCGCCTCCACACGCTGATGCTCGTCGGCTATGCGGCAGCATTTGTGATAACCGGCATATTTCTTGGCATACTTCACCGCCACCTTTGCCAGAGTCTTTGTCGGGGCCATGCCAATGCTCACCGGCACACCTACCCAGCGGCGCACCTTGGCGGCGAGCTTCTCTCCCCATTCTTTTATGCCGTCGGGGTCGAAGCCCTCAAGGTGCAGAAACGATTCGTCGATGGAATATTGATACACTTCCGGCGCCTCGGTGCGCAACGTGGCCATGACGCGGGCCGACAAATCGGCATAAAGCACATAATTGCTCGAAAAGGCCACTATGCCGCGACCCCGATAGAGGTCTTGCAGCTGAAACCACGGCGTGCCCATCTGCACCCCCATGGCTTTGCTCTCTGCCGAACGTGCCACCACACACCCGTCGTTGTTGCTCAGCACCACAAGAGGCGTATGAAGCAAGTCCGGGCGGAACACGCGTTCGCATGAACAGAAAAAATTGTCGCAGTCAACAAGAGCCCACATACTGCAAAGTTACAGCTTCATCCCTTTACGGCAAAATTTCCGGGGCACGATTTTTCCCGGCGATTTCATTCTTTGGCTTAATTTTGAACCCTTTCCACGTGGCCGGTGTCAATAAAATTGCGTAACTTTGTATTAGCAATGACAAAAGAAGTAGAATTTATAAAAGGAGATTTTGCCTCTCTTCTCTCGCTGCCCTTTGCCGACGGCGGCATCCGTGCCGGCTTCCCGTCGCCGGCGCAGGATTATGTTGACCGGTCGCTTGACTTCAACCGCGAGCTCATACGCCATCCGGCCGCCACTTTCTACGCGCGCGTAGTGGGCCTTTCAATGATTGAGGCCGGCATTGACGAAGGCGACATCTTAGTGGTAGACAGGAGTCTGGAGCCTCGTCAGAACGATGTTGTGGTGGCTTGGATAAACGGCGAATTTACTCTTAAATACCTTGACCTTTCGCAATCAGACCAAGGCGTGATATGGCTCAGACCCGGCAATCCGGAGTTTCCGGCCATCAGCATACGCACCGAAGAGGATTTTCAAATCTGGGGCGTGGTGGCAAAGGTCATCAAGAATTTCCGCTGAGTTGCCTGCCGCGATTTTTCTGCGAATAAGGGGTCTCAGCAAAGGAACGCGTAACGACCCGGATACGGGTCCTGACCCAAGTACTCAAAATCGGGCGAAGTAAAAGTCTCAAGGCCCTCGGCAGTAGTGATTCCGGCTTCCAACAACTGCCGCACAAAGAGTCCGCGCCGGTCTTTCAGTCGTTCGGCGCGCGGAGTGGTGAGCTTCCCGGCATCGTTATAGGTGCGTAATTCCACAAACCCCACAGAGCCAAGGCCGCGCAGCAGCTTCCAGTCGAAACAGGCCTGAGCGTCGGCCGGAAGCACCGCTATCAGCGAGCCGTCGGGATTCTCTTTCAGATACTTGCCGGCGGCCACTGTCAGCTTCGGCTTCCAGAAACCCTTCAGCGGCAATGACATTCCCGGCACACGGGCGCTCATCTCCAGCCTGTACGGACGCACCACATCCTCTGGGCGCAAGATGCCGTATGCCGTTGAAACTATCCTCAATTCCTGCTGGCAGTGTTCAGCGGCTTGCGGCGATAGGGTAGAGGCGTCGAGCGAACGAAAGACGACGCCTGTGAAGGCTTCCAACGTCTTTATGCCAAGGGTGGAATGGCTGAATGATTTGGCCAGTTCAACGGCTGTCAGTGCCAATCGGCCGGAACAATGCAGCATAGCGGCCACTTCCGCCGGACTCATAGCTGCCACAGAGTCCATTATCTCGCGGGCTTCTGTCTCAAACTGCGGCTCACTGCCATGCAGGCTCGACAAGCTGTATAGCTCGCTGCGCATAGTTTTCGATTCGGCTATCAGTATCATCTCGTTTCGGTATATGAAAAACGGCATCAGACCGCAGCCGTGATACCGTTTTTGTCGCACATCATTGTTTTATTATCGGGGAGTCGAAGTCTGCGACAATTAAGAAAACCAACAGGTGGTTTCTTGCCCCTTTACTTATTAAACAACCGAAAACCCCGTAGGTTTAATCGCTGCGTAAAAATTTTTTTGCTGTGAAGTCTCAGAGCCGTTCTCCCGCTCAACAGCAGAGAGCTATAAAAGCAAAGTGTGCCGGATAACACATCCAACACACTTCTTAGGTCTGGTGATGACCTGTGGAAACCCCATACAGGGGTGCATCTATTATGAGACAAATTTATCTACGTGTTTCACAAATCCATTGCTGAATATGTTGTGCTTTATTTGCCGTTGTTGCAGGCATTGCCTTGAGTGCAGTGCTGGCCGTTTTCGCCGTTGCAGGTTGCGGGGGCAGGAGCGCAGTATTCGCGATGTTTTTCGCCGTGACGGTGGCCATCATAACGCTTTTTGTCCTTACGGTCTTTGCGTTCCTTGCGCAGCGTCTCCTTATTCTGCTGATATTGCTTATACTGCTCCGGGGTCAGAATCTGCTGAATCTGATTGTCAGCATTTTTGCATGCTTCTTCACGCACATTCTTTTTGCCCTCTTTCACAGCATTTCTGCGCTCTTTCTCTATAGCCTTCACCTTCTCTTTCTGGGCATCGGTGAGGTTGAGGCCTGCAAACGGACAGAATTTGGCATCCTTGTCATTGCAGTCTTTGCTGTCGCACTCTGCGCCGCGCTTGTCCTGGTCGCATTGGGTCTGCTCGGTGCAGTGGCGATGCTTGTTATGATGTTTGGCGGCCAACGCTGAGTTGGCGCCTATCAGTGCTGTTCCAATGATAGCGGCCAGCATGAAGATTTTAATTTTGGTCATAATGGTCGTTGTTTTTGTGTTTAAGTAGCTTTAGAAGTCTGCCGGGAGCTCTTCGTCACTCCACTGCTGCATCGTTCTACAATCCTAAGACAGCAAATAGCGCAGGGAGTTTAATACCCTGCGCTATTTTAACATTATTTAGTAATTGTACTAAAAGTTACCTCGTTGGTTTGAAAGGGCTTTTTAGATGGCTACCTTGAAGGTCTTGTCGGCTACGCGCACCAGGTAAACGCCCTTTGTCAGTCCGCTTATCACGCTGTCGTGGCCCTGATATACGGCTATGCCGCTAAGGTTATAGACGCTGATTACTGCGTCATCGGCTCCGTTGACAGTGATTTGGCCGTTGCCGCCGTTTACCGTTATATTGCCCTGCTCGTCAGTGTTGAGCTCTACAGATGTCGGGTCTTCGACAATGTTTTTGAAGTTTTTCCAAATCTCGGCACTCTGGTATACATCCACGCATCCCTTAGGCACGTAAAGCGTTCCGCTGTAGTTCTTGGCTACGAAGGATGTGGTTGACAATACGCATGGTTTGCGGTTATGCACTGTGATGGATACGAGCTTTGAGGCCATCGAGGCCGGGTATGTGGCGCAGTAGAAAGCATTTTCGCCTATCGACTCTACTCTCGAAGGAATAGTAATTGCTGTCAGGTTGGTGCAAAGCTGGAAGCACTGGGCACCGATGCTCTTGATTGTCTTGGGCAGAGTGATGCTGCTAAGACGCGTGCACTGCAGGAAGGTCGCTTCAGGCAGTTCCGACGGACCATTGACCGGGAAGTTCATTCTGGTCAGTCCTGAGCACTGCTGCCATACGCCTACGCCTAAAGTGGTTATGCCCGAGTGAAGCTCTACGGTGCGCAGATAGGTGTTGGCGGCAAAGGCTCCGCCTTCAAGAGTATTCACCGACAAGGGCACCGTGAAGGTGGTGTCTTTGCGGCCTGAGGGATAAGTCTTCAACACAGTCAGGTCTTTGTTGTACAACACGCCGTTGAGGCTGGCGAAATTCGGATTGGCGGCATCTACATTGATGTCGTTCAGAGCAGTACACTGAGCAAAGGCGCGTTTGCCCACGTAAGTAACGTTCTTGCCAATGGTTACATCAGGCACTTTGTTGGCACCGATGAAAGCACCGTCGCCGATGTAGGTCAGAGCGGCCGGCAGATTGATGGCTGTGGGCCTGCTGGCTACGCGGAAGCCGAGCATATTGACGCGTTTCAGGGTTGAGGGAAGGCTGAGCTGTGTAAGATAAGCCATGCCCGAGAAGGCCATGGTGTCTACAGTCTCTATACCCTCTGACAGCTTCAGCTTGGGGAAGGAGTAGGAGGTGAAAGCCTCCGGGCCGATGTACTGTACGGTGGCAGGTATCACAAGCGTAGAGTCGATGGTTTTGTAGGTGGAGCCGCCGAAGCTCTCAAAAGCGTTGGCGCCTATGATGCGCAGTGCCGGAGCCAGGGTCAGCTTGACGCCGCGGCTCAGCCATGCAAAAGCAAATTCCTCTATCTCCACGGCGCCGCCGGTGTGTACCTCAGGCACATTCTTGCATGATGAGAAGGCCCATGTGCAAACGTGCTTTACTTTGTCTGACAGATTGATAGGGGAGGTTATCTTTTCGCAGCCGTAGAAGGCGTAAGGACCTATCTTCGTTACCGTTTCAGGGATATTCAGTGTTGTAGTGGTGTTGTAGCGCGGATGAGCCACAAACATCGTGCCGTCTTTGGTCAGAATATCGTCGCCGACACTCTTATATACTGTGTTGTTGGCATCTACCTTGAAGCTGACGTTTTTTGAAACGCTGTAGAAAGCAGCACCGGCAATATTTTTCACCGATGCCGGAATGTAGATTGTGTCGATTGTCAGCGAGATACACTGTTTGTCCAGATTCACCACATTGGGAGGAAGCCGGAAGTTCTTCAGGCTTATCAATGAGCCTATGGAGCTTTGCTCCAGTGTCTCAACGCCGGTACCCAAATCCAGATGTGCCAGATAACGGCAGAGACTGATGGCGTTGCGTCTGATTATCTTAACGCTGTTGGGAAGGGTGAGCGATTTCAGTGCTGTGCATGAGTAGAAGGCGAAGGTGCCGGCCTCCGTTACAGTGTAGGTTACACCTTCGTGCTTTACAGTCATAGGCACCACAATGGTGTCTTGTTTGTAGCGGTCGTCGCTGGTGTTCGGGTTGCATACCGCTACCGTCTTGGCGTTCGCATCGAGTATGCGATAAACAGGCTGTCTGCTTTGAAGTCATAAGGCTCGGCAGCATACGCTGTCAAAGCTCCGATGAGGCAGACCAGAAGCATGGAAATTTTCTTCATAAGCTTGCGTGAGTTTGAATAGTTTTTGTTCTTTAGTTCTCTCTGTGTGGTTAATATAGTCTCCTTTTTTCGCTGCAAGGTGGCGTTCTGTGATTTTGAACTGATAGTTCAGCAAATCATGAGACCATGCTTTCCCAACCGCAAAGTTAGCACAATTCGCTCTTTAAAAATCTACACTATCTTAAGAAATGAATTTTTTAGCCCTGAATTTGGCGTTAAAAGAGGCGAAAAAAGAAATTGTGCCTGAAATTTTTCGGCACAATTTCTATTAACTGATTTCCGGAGGCAGGCTGTAGGTGGGTTCGAAGCAGGTTCGTTTTCCCAACAGCTTGCCGGGAAGGAGATGCGTAATTATTTTACCAGAGCCTCAACGTCGGTGTAGAACTCCGGGTCTTCGCCCACGTAGATTTTCTGAATACGTCCCTGCGGGTTGATGAGAATCTTGGTCGGGAAAGCCATTACGCCGTAATCTTCAAGAACGCCGCCCGAGGTCTTGGCATTGTATACATTCACCCAGGGCAGGGCATATTTCTTCACTGCGGCACGCCAGTTGGCTTCCGGATCGTTGCAGTCAACGCCTATTATCTCCAGCTTGCCATGATATTTCTGATAAGTATCTTTCAGACCGGGGAAACCTTTTATGCACCAGGGGCACCATGAGCCCCAGAAATCCAGCACTACCCATTTTCCTTTGAAGTCGCTCAGCTTCACCATCTGGCCTTTCAGGTCAGGCAGATTGAAGTCGGGAGCCTCCACCTGATTCTGAGCCATGTTCTGACGCTTCTCCTCGGCCTCTTTGCGCTGTTCGGCACGCTTCACCGAGTTTTGCAGCAACGGGTAGAGAACACAGGTTGTGGCCTCGCCGCTGAGACGGGGTGCATATTCCAGCAGAGCCTCGTCGCCCATCTGCAGAGTGGCCCATACAGCACCCGGCTGGGTAAGATTGGCGGCCACATAATCGGCCAGAATCTTGTCGGCGGCGGCATCGGCGGCTTCGGCGGCAGCCTCGTCATTGTTTTCCAAAGCCTTGGCGTATGCCTGCATCGGACCCTGCAGCTTGTTGCGCAAATCGGCCACCTGGTCAAGAAGCGGAGTGCCGGTGATAATCATGCTGCCGTCGTTGTTCAGCTGCACGTTGATTTTATCGTTGGCATTGGCGAAGAAGCGTTCGCGACTGTTGCCGAAACGCAAATCGAAGCGCATGGGCTCGGTGCCCGCTGTCGCTATGGTGAAATCGGGCCGGATTATCTCCTCTTTGACTACCGGGGTGAGGTCCTTGCGGCTTTTGGTCATCACGTCGTTCAGACTTACATACGCCACCGTAAGGGTGTCGCCGCTGAACTCAGGCACCGAAGTAACATGAATATCGGCAACCGCATTGCCTGTTATCAATAAGCCGGCTATGGCTGTGAGTATTTTTTTCATTGCTTGATTATGATAGTTGTAAGTGCTACAAAGTTATAAAAAAGATGGCTTATATGCAAATGCCTCAGCGTCTTTTATTGCTGCTTTTCTTCTTTGTAGTGGTCTTCTTTTTGGTAGTTTTCTTTTTTGTTGTAGCCTTTTGGGTGGTTTTCTTTTTCGGATGCAGGAATTCCGAGCCGTCATTTCCGGGCGTGCCCTCTGCCGGTTTTTTGTAGCCGTCAGCCTCGGCTTTCTTTGTCATGGAGGCTATGCGTTTTGTCAGTTCCGGATGGTCGGAAAAGAGGTTGTTGACAAACGAGCTGGCCTGCCCCGAGGAATTCTCCATCTTCTCCATGCCCTCAAACGCCATCGCCATGGCCCAGGGGTTGCGGCCGTTCTTCTTCAGGAAGTTATAGCCGTAATCGTCGGCCTGCGATTCCTGCTTGCGGCTGTATTTTGCCGACATCAGACTCTCGGCCAAATCGCCAAGCTGCGACTCGGTGAGGGCTGCCACTACGCCGCCTGTGCTGGCCAGTCCGTCGCGCAGAGCGGAGTTGATAAGCGCCTGTTTGAACTGTTTCTTGGTGTCGTGATGCGCCACATGACCCATTTCATGACCTATAACGCCGAGTATCTGGTCGTCGGTCATCAGGTCCATCAGGCCGCTGTAAACGCGTACGCTGCCGTCGGCACAGGCAAAGGCGTTTACATCGTTGGTCTTGTAGACTTTGAAGTTGAGGGGTATGCCGTCTACTTCTTTCAGTCCTTTGGTTATGCTGTCGAGGCGGATGGTATACGGGTCGTTGGGTCCGCAGACCTCATTCTTGGCGTCAAACTGGCTCACATACTGGCTGATGTATTGCGCCAAGGCCTCATCGCTGATGGTGCCTGCCTGCACTAACTTGGCTCCCGCGCCGAGTATGCGCGACCAATCCTGCGCCTGAGCGGTTTGCACGCCCATGATGCCGCCTGTCAGCAGCAGGGCCCATATCATAAGCTTTTTCATACTTCTATATTTTTAGTGTGTTATTGTTGCGTGTATTTATTTATGTGAGCTGTAAAGCGAATTGTTGTGTCTTTTTCAAGGCCGGAACGCGGAATCCGCCAAGCCATGTTTTTAGCTAAACAAAAAAGGATGCAAACCGGTTGCACCCTTTTGTCTTAGATTTTATCTGAGTGGTTTGGGTGGAAGATGGGGCTCGAACCCACGACCTACGGAACCACAATCCGTCGCTCTAACCAACTGAGCTACATCCACCATTTTAATGCTCATCGGCGCTCTCTGCCGAATTGCGCTGCAAAGGTACTGCTTTTTTTCTTACCGTGCAACTTTTTCACCAAATTTTTTTCTCGCACCTCTTTTTTATGCTCCTCACGCAACTCTGTTTGGGGTGGCTTTTATGCTTTCTCTCCACTTTTTATCCGTTTTGTAGCCTCCGTACGCAAAATTTTATCTAAATTTGCACCAACGTCCGCAGGTAAGTGTTTAATAAAAAACCGGGTTTGGGAATCAGAACATGATGCCTCCGGGGATGAAATTAAATGTGGCGTAGGTAATGAAGAAATTATTGCTGTTTATAGGGGGAATGTTGGCAATGGCGGCGTTGTATGCCGCCAAACCGGCCGAGCGCTCCGAACCGCTCGACACTCAATGGCATAAGGATATCCTTAAGGGCTATGAAGCCCGGTATGTAGACCAGGGAATGGCCTTCGACGGTCCGTGTCGCTCTACCATAATCAGGCGCCTGGACCCGAAGGGAAGCCATAAAGCGTATCTGTATATCCACGGCTTCAACGACTATTTCTTCCAGAGCGAAATGGGGGAGCGGTTCGTTGACAGCGGCTTCAATTTCTATGCCGTTGATTTGCGGCGTTACGGCCGCAGTCTCGAACCGTGGCAATATCCGTTCAACATACGCGACATGAAGGAGTATTTTGCCGACATCGACTCTGCCTTGAGTCAGATTCGCGCCGACGGCAACACCGACATCACTCTTTCGGGCCACAGCACAGGTGGGTTGACGGTTACTTTCCTCGCTGCTGAAAAGGGTGCGCAGGCAGGTGTGAACAGGGTTGTTACGGATTCTCCATTCCTTGACTGGAATTTCAGCGCCACTTACCGCAACTTCCTCATCCCGCTGGTGAGCTTCTGGGGCCGCTTGTCGCCCAATACCAAGATAAAACAGTCGCATTGCGACGGTTATGCCTACTCTCTGCTCAAGGAATATCACGGCGAATGGACGTATGACACGGCCTGGAAGATGATATACTCGCCGCCGGTAACGGCTTCATGGATTCACTGCATCAACAACACTCAGGGAAAGGTGCGCAACAAAGCCCGCAACATCGTGGTGCCGATTCTTGTCATGCACAGCTCGCGCAAGGTCGACGGCTGCAGCTGGACTCCGGCCTTCCAACACGGCGACGCCGTTCTTGACCCTGCCATGCTGCAGAAAACGGGTCAGACTCTGGGCCATGTGCGAACCGTGTCCACCATCGACAGCGGTCTGCATGACCTTATCCTCTCTGAGAAACCGGTGCGTGAGGCCGCTTACGACACTATTTTCAATTTTATACGTCGGCATTGACAAATATTTTTTTCAGCCATGCTTAATACTGAAGAAAAAACCGAGATTATGACGCTTCTGCGCCGCGTGGCAGAGGATGTCAGCGGCAATCTGTCGTCGTCGCAGACTGAGGCTCTGAAGCGTCTGTGGCGATTGGCGCGAGATGTCGACTCCACACACGACCAACATAATATACCACATCTGCCCATGCGCCTCGGCATGGCTCATACTTATATGACCGAGGTTACGGCCGATGTGCAGGTCTGTGTGGCTGTCCTTCTCAGCGGCGCTCTGCACCATGGTCTGGCAAAGAGGGGAGAGCTTGAGGCCGATTTCGACAAGGAGGTGGTGAGTCTCGCGGTAGATATGGAACGTGTGGAGGCTTTTGCCGCTTCTCACGCCATGGGGCATCAGGAGAACTTCTCGGGCTTGCTGCTCACGCTCAGCAACGATATCCGTGTGGTGATTGCGCTCATTGTGCGGTCGTTGGTGCTCATGCAACGCATCAATCTGCACCCCGATGCCGCCTGGGTGGCTGAGGTGTCGCTGGAGGCCCGTATGCTTTATTCCGAACTGGCTCACAGGCTCGGCCTTTACAGCATAAAGTCTGTTCTCGAAGACTTATGGCTCAAGTATACCGACCGCCCCACATATAAGGAGATTGCCCGGCGGCTCAGTCAGACCAAGCGTTCGCGCGACGCTTACATTGCGCGGTTCATTGAGCCGGTGAGCGAGAGGCTTACGGCCGCAGGGTTGAAATTCACTATCAAGGGCAGAACCAAATCTATCTTCTCTATCTGGAATAAGATTCAGAATAAGAAGGTGGATATGGACCACATATACGACCTTTTTGCCATTCGTGTTATTGTTGATTCGCCTCCCGAGCGCGAGCAGAATGACTGCTGGCTGGGCTACTCCATCCTCGCCAATATGTATCAGCCTGACCCGAGGCGTATGCGCGACTGGCTGTCGTTCCCCAAAAGCAACGGCTACGAGAGTCTGCACATCACGGTGTTAGGCCCTGAGAACAAGTGGGTTGAGGTACAGTTCCGTTCGCGGCGCATGGACCTTGTGGCCGAAAAGGGCCTCGCGGCTCACTGGCGCTATAAGGGGGGCAAGGCATCCTCTTCCGACCGCTGGATGACGCGTGTGCGCGATGTCCTGGAGCAGCATGGCGCGGAAACAAGCAATGACCTGTGGCATAATCAGGAAAGTCGCGAGGTCTTTGTGTTCACCCCCAACGGCGACCTGTTGCGTCTGCCTCCCCGCAGCACTCTGCTCGACTTTGCCTTTGCGGTGCATACCGCTGTGGGATGCCGCTGCACAGGCGGCAATGTCAACGGGCGTTATGAGAAAATTTCATATCGGCTGCGCAGCGGCGACACGGTGAAGATTCTCACTTCGCCCAATCAAAGCCCTAAGGCCGACTGGCTGCAGATTGTGCAGACATCTAAGGCACGCACCAAAATACGTCAGAGCCTTGACGAGGCGCGGCGCCTCCGTGCAGACCTCGGCCGCGAGCTCTTTGAACGTCGGCTGCGCAACAGGAAAATGCAGATTGAGGAGTCGGAACTGTCGCGCTTAATCCTCCGCCAGGGGTATAAATTCAACACCGACTTCTTTGCAGAGGTGGCCGACGGTAAGGTGGATTTGCCGCGCTTCCTCGATATGCTGAAACATGAACCGGAGGCGGAAGCCGAACAGGCGGAGGCGCCCGAGAGTGCCGACGGCTTTATCCTGAAACGGCAGGAGACTGAGGCTGACGACGGCGCTCTGGTAATCGGTTCGGGGCAGGTCAAGGGTATGCGTCATGAGCTGGCAAGATGCTGCTCTCCCCAGCCCGGTGATGCCATTTTCGGCTTTATCTCTTCTGAAGGGGTAGTGAAGGTGCACAGGGAGGATTGTCCCAACGCATATTACATACGTTTCCGGTATCCCTACCGCATCATCAGCTGCCGCTGGGCTAAATCACTCATCGACTCGGTGCAGGCTACCACGGTGAGGATAATAGGCCGCGACGACATTGGCATTGTTACCAACATCACCTCGCTCATCGACAAGGAAAAGGGTGTGGCGCTCAGCAGTGTGCAGATAAATTCTTCTGATGGTCTCTTCACCGGCTTCCTCGGCATCCGCGCCGATAACCGCGAAGCCTTGACGCGCCTGATACGCAAACTGGTTGCCGTGAAGGGAGTTAAGCAAGTGCAAACCGTCTAACATAGCACACCTGCGCGGCACTTCTGAGAACGTTAAATAAGTATTAAAATAACCTAAAAGGAATCTGTGGTGTTGTATATGTTAAAAGGAATTGTTAATTTTACAGCGCCAAAATAAATCTAAGGCAATCGGGCGGAAGGTTGCATTTAATAATGTCTCTCCGTTCCTGCTCGGCGACCCAATACACGCAACCCCTTCAACTCTATTATTATGGAATTCAGCAAACACGACTTGGCAGTCATAAAAGAACACGGCAAAACCCCGGAACAGGTATCTGAAGAACTCGAAATGATAAAAAACGGATTTCCGTTTTTGGAAATCGTTCGTGCAGCCACTCCCGGCGACGGCATCTTTGTTCTCAACCAGTCGATGGAGAAGACAGCTGCAGACCTATGGTCTGAATATGTGTCGGAGGGCAATAGAATCATGAAGATGGTTCCGGCCAGCGGTGCCGCCTCGCGTATGTTCAAGGAACTGGCCGCTTTCGCCAACGGCAACACAGATCATGCAATGACACCCTCGTTGCGCCGGTTTTTCAACGAATTGGAGAAATTCGCCTTTTTCCGCCGTCTGAATCTGGCATGTGTGACGCTCTATCAGCGCAATATCGACGAACTGCGCAAAGAGGGGCGTCTGAGAGACATCGCCAGAGCGTTGCTGAGACCCGGCGGCCTGAACTATGGACGGCTGCCGAAAGCGTTGCTGATGTTCCACAAGATTATCGGCTCTACGCGCACCAGTCTTGAGGAACATCTGGGCGAAGGCGCTCAATACGCTGTAAATCATAACGGCAAAGTCTATATCCATTTCACCGTGAGCCCGGAACATCTGCCGCTGATGATGGCAAAGGTGCGTGAGGTGCAGTATCTTATCGAGAATCGCTATGGGGTGAAATTTGAAATCACCTTCAGCGTGCAGAAAGCGTCTACCGACACTGTGGCCGCTAATCCCGACGGTACGCCTTTCCGTGTAAAGGAGGAAATCTTCTTCCGTCCCGGCGGCCATGGAGCCTTGATTGAGAATCTCAATGACCTCGATGCCGATGTGGTGTTCGTAAAAAACATCGACAACGTATTGCCCGATTCGCGTCGCACACTCACCAACCATTTCAAAATGGTTCTGGGGGGCATCTGCGTAGGCATAAAACGTGAAATCGATGAATATCTGCGCCTGCTTGACAAAGGCACTCCAAAGCCGGAAATGCTGAAGGAAATGCTTGAGTTTCTGCACAAAACGCTCTGCATCACCAATGAGCATGCCGATGAGATGACCGTAAGTGAAATAGCGGATTACATCCGCAACAAACTCAACCGCCCCTTGCGCGTGTGCGGCATGGTGAAGAACGAAGGAGAACCCGGCGGCGGTCCCTATCTGGTTTATGACCCCATCGACGAGACTATAGCTCCGCAGATTCTTGAGCTGTCGCAGATTGACACTTCCGATTCGCACGTGCGCAAGATAGTGGAACAGTCAACGCATTTCAATCCTGTGGATCTGGTGTGCGCTCTCAAAGACTATAAGGGACGTAAATTCGACCTCACCAAGTTCGTCGACCGCCAGACGGGTTTCATCTCGCAGAAAAGCGTTGACGGCCGCGATTTGGTAGCGCTTGAGCTTCCAGGTCTCTGGAACGGAGCCATGAGCGACTGGAACACAGTATTCATTGACGTGCCTTCGGCCACATTCAACCCCGTCAAGGAAGTCAACGACCTGCTGCGGCCTGCGCATCTGATTACTGACAATCTCGCCATCCTGATGTGATTTCGGAAAGCTGAGAAGCACAATACGAAAAAAATGAGAGGATATGCCAATATTTACAGACATATCCTCTCGATCTTTATTTGATGTCATCTCAGGAAGGGCCCGATGCCCTTCTCTGAGCTATTCTCCTGTTACTTCCCTAACTTGATGCGGAGATGCTTGAGCATATCCTGCGTCATTCCGTCGAGGTCATATTCCGGCTTCCAGTCCCATTCTTCGCGTGCGCAAGAGTCGTCGAGGCTGTTGGGCCATGAGTCGGCTATGGCCTGACGCAATGGGTCATGCTCATAGACCATCTTGAAGTCGGGCACATATTCCCGAATCTTGTTGTAGATGATTTCCGGGTCGAAGCTCATGGAGGCGATGTTGAACGAGTTGCGGTGTTTCAGACGCGAGGGGTCAGCTTCCATAATCTCAATGGCTGCGCGCAGAGCGTCGGGCATATACATCATGTCCATGAAAGTGCCGGGAGCCAGCGGACATTTGAAGGTCTCGCCCTTCACTGCCGAGTAGTAGATGTCAACGGCATAGTCGGTGGTGCCTCCGCCCGGAGGAGCTACATAACTGATAAGGCCGGGGAAGCGTACCGAGCGCGTGTCGACGCCGAAGCGGCGGGCATAGTAATCGCTCAGCATCTCGCCGGTAACCTTGGTGACGCCGTAAATGGTTTCGGGGCGCTGTATGGTGTCCTGAGGAGTTTTGTCGTGCGGAGTGGTGGGTCCGAAAGAGCCTATTGAGCTGGGGGTGAAAAGAGCGCAGCCCTTCTCGCGCGAAATTTCAAGGCAGTTATAAAGACCGCCTACACCTATCTTCCATGCCAGCTGAGGTTTCCCCTCGGCTACGGCACTCAGCAACGCTGCTAAATTGTAAATGCTGTCGATGTTATATTTGTCAACAGTTTCGGCTATCTGCTGCGGATTGGTGATGTCTACTTCAGCCGCCGGACCGCTTTCGAGCAGTTCGCCCTTAGGCTCGGCGCCCTTGATATAGCCGCATACCACATTGCTTGTGGGGTATTCTTTGCGCAAGCGCATGGTCAGTTCCGAACCTATCTGGCCGGTTGACCCTATGACAAGTATATTTTTCATGGTCAATGAGTTAGTTCTCAACCTGCAGACAGCGGCTTTGCCCGTGTCTGCAAAGCATTTTTCGTTTTCAGCCACAAAGTTAATAATAAATTTTTTAAGAGCTTGTGTTCTCATATCTTTTTCTGATTCCCGGCGTCAACTTTTTCAAATAGAGTAAGAAGACTTCCCCTCAAATCCCACATTTTACCCTCTTATCCATCCCTTCTGCGCGGTCAGTACAGGGGTTTTGGCCGTCTGCACGGGAAAATTTTTTATTTAGCAGGAAAATTCACCGCTCAACAGAAAAATTTTTATTAATTTTGAGGCGTGAAAGTCTGCAAAGACCAAAACAGCTAAAAACAACCGTGAGCAGAGGTGCCGCAAAGGGCATCTGCCCAGAAAATCACATACCATGTACAAAGAGTTTAAATCTCATCTGACCAAAGAGCTGCAAGACATCAAAGATGCAGGTCTGTACAAAAACGAACGCATAATCATCACCCCTCAGAAGGCCGACATCGCCGTAGAGGGCTCGCAGGGTGAAGTGCTGAACTTCTGCGCCAACAACTATCTGGGCCTGAGCGACAACACCCGTCTGATTGAAGCCGCCAAGAAGGCCATGGATAACCGTGGCTTCGGCATGAGTTCGGTGCGTTTCATCTGTGGCACGCAGGATATGCACAAAGAGTTGGAGAAAGCCATCTCGGAGTATTTCCACACCGAAGACACCATTCTCTACGCTGCCTGCTTCGACGCCAACGGCGGTCTGTTCGAGCCTCTTTTCACCGCTGAGGACGCCATCATCAGCGACGCCCTCAACCACGCTTCCATCATCGACGGCGTGCGTCTCTGCAAAGCCAAACGCTTCCGCTATGCCAACGCCGACATGGCCGACCTGGAACGCTGTCTGCAGGAAGCCAAGGACTGCCGCTACAAAATCATAGCCACCGACGGTGTCTTCTCCATGGACGGCAACGTGGCTCCTATGGATAAGATATGTGAGCTGGCTGAGAAATATGACGCCCTGGTAATGGTCGACGAAAGCCACTCGGCAGGCGTTGTTGGTCCTACGGGCCGCGGCGTTGCAGAGCAGTTTGACTGCTACGACAAAATCGACATCCACACCGGTACTCTGGGCAAGAGCTTCGGCGGCGCTATGGGCGGTTTCACCACCGGTCCGAAAGAGGTTATCGACATGCTGCGTCAGCGCTCACGTCCTTACCTGTTCTCCAACTCGGTAGCTCCCGCCATCGTGGGCGCCAGCCTGGAAATGTTCAAGATGCTCAACGAGAGCAATGAACTGCACGACCGTCTGATGGAGAATGTCAACTACTTCCGCGACAAGATGCTGGCTGCCGGCTTCGACATCAAACCGACTCAGAGCGCCATCTGCGCCGTTATGCTCTATGACGCCAAGCTGAGCCAGGACTTCGCCGCCGCCATGCAGAAGGAAGGCATCTACGTTACCGGCTTCTACTACCCGGTAGTTCCGAAGGGCGAGGCTCGTATCCGCGTTCAGCTCAGCGCCGGCCACAAGCGCGAACACCTTGACCGCGCCATTGAGGCCTTTATTAAGGTGGGCAAAGAACTTGGCGTGCTGAAATAAGCCACAGCTTTTTTAACCTGAAACAGAGGGTGAGCCGGATTGATTTGATTCGGCGCACCCTCTGCCTGCGTTTGCCCGGGAGGAGTAGGGGGCATGAGCCGCGGCTTTTTTGGCTATTTTAGCCGGGTAGCTATTTTAGCTGATTTAGCTATTGTAGCTGGGTAGCTGATTTAGTTATTTTAGCTATTTTAGCCGGGTAGCTACCATAGCTAACTTAGCTACCAGGCGGTTGACGGCCGGGTTATTTCTTAATAAGTGCTAAAAATTGCTCTCAGGGGAACTAAAAAGCGCCATAATAGAAAAATTTTTATTTACTTTGCATAAGTAAAGCCGCTTGAGGCATGTAAGCAAACCATAAACACAGTCAATCGCCACGGAAACATCAGCTACATCCCCCTCTTTCGAGCTCCGATGCCGCCGAAAAGGTGGCATGGGATTGTTGTGTGTGGGGGTGATTAAGGCTATGATGTTGCCGGCAGTGCTGTTAACGACTTTGTCGGCCGGATTGCTGGCCTCATGCTCTTCGGACAACAAAAACTCGGAGTTTGCCAACCAAGGCGAGCTGCTTTACAGCATTGGCGACTCGTCGCTGTCAGTAGCCAGTGTGGTAGCGCAGATTCCTCCGGGACTCGACCCGCAGGACAGCATAGCCCTCTTTCGTGCCATTGCCGACGACTGGCTCTTCTCCATGTTGCTGGAGAATGAAGCACAACTCGATTACGGCATGCGCGAGAAGATAGAGAGTCAGGTGAGGCAGTACCGTCGCCGTCTGTTGGCGGCACGTTATCGCGAGAGCCTTGCTGCCGGCGCTGACCCCGCGGTAATACCCGAAGACTCGGTGAAAGCCGTTTATAACTCGCGCCGCTCGGACTATGTGCTGCAGGCGCCCATGGTGAAAGGCATATTGTTGCAAATGCCGGCAAATGCCTCAGGCCTCGCCGAGGTGAGAACGTGGATGAACAATCCCACCATGGCCAACATTGACCGGCTGGAAAAGGTGGCGTTGCCCAATGCACTGTCGTATGAGTACTTCTACGATGACTGGCAGGACTGGCGCGACATTGCCGCGCTGATTCCGTATCGCTTCCCCGAGGGAGACGCTTACGCAGCCTCTCTGCCCAAGCTGGAGACACAACATGGCAACTCGGTATATCTGCTCACCATAACAGACCATTTGCCCGTGGGTGCCATGATGCCGTACGAGAAGGCTGCGCCGCTGATACGTGCCGAGATGATGCGCCGCCGCGAAGGAGAAAGCGACCGCACAATCCTCAACAGCCTGCGCAACAAAGCGTTGAAAAACGGCACCCTTAAAGTTTACTCAGACACCGAAAAACAACATACACGCAGATAAAAGAAATGAAACTGACAAATAAAATAACAATAATAGCTCTTGCGGCCATTGCTGCCGGAAGTTTTCTGGCGTTGGCCCAGACGCCCGCCAACAACAATATCGTTGACGAGATAGTATGGGTCGTGGGCGATGAGGCTGTGTTCCGCTCAGACATTGAGGAGGAACTGCAACAGCTGCGTGCCGAAGGGTCGGCCCTGCCGCCGAATCCTTACTGCGTCATCCCCGAGCAGTTGGCCGTGCAGAAACTCTATCTGCATCAGGCCAAGATGGACACCATAGAGGCCCCCGAGGGTCAGCTCAACAATCAGGTTGAGAGGCGCCTGGATTACATGGAGGCCGGTCTGGGCTCGCGCGAAAAGGTGGAACAGTATTTTCATAAATCGTATGCCGCCCTGCGCAATCAGCTGCGCGAGGTGATGCGCACTCAATACATCATCGGACAGGTGCAGGAGAACCTGACCAAGGACGTAAAAGCCACTCCTTCGCTGGTGAAGAAATACTTCGCCGCCATGCCCGAAGACAGCATCCCTTATGTTCCTCTTCAGGTAGAGACGCAGATAATCATGGTTTATCCGCAGGTGCCTCAGAGTGAGATTGACGCCATCAAGGACCGCTTGCGCGACATCTCCGAACGTGTGAACAACGGCGAGAGTGAATTCGCCACTCAGGCCATTATGTACAGTGAAGACGGTTCGGCCATGCAGGGCGGCGAGTTAGGCTATCACGGCAGGGCTGACTGGGTACCGGAATTTTCCAACGTGGCGTTTCAGCTTTCGGACCCCAAGAAGGTGAGCCGCATTGTGGAGACCGAGTATGGCTATCACATTATTCAGCTCATAGACAAACGCGGTGAGCAGGTCAACGTGCGCCATATCCTGCTTCGTCCGCACGTAAGCAGCGCTGACCTGGAGAAAGCGCGCCTGAATCTTGACTCGCTGCGCAACGAGATTGTAAAAGGCAAATTTACCTTCGACGAGGCTGCCCGTTATGCCTCGCACGACAAGGATACCCGCAACAACCGCGGCGTGATGATGAACCAGAAGACCGGTTCGAGCCGCTTTGAGATGCAGGACTTGCCGCCGGAAGTGGCCACCGTGGTGGAGAAGATGCAGCCCGGCGACATTTCGCAGGCTTTTGTGATGAAAGACCCCAAACGCAATCAGGATGTGGTGGCTGTGGTGCGTCTTACCTCGCGCACTCCCGGACATCGCGCCAACCTGGCCGAAGACTACAACCAGATTAAGGAGATGTATCTGGCTGCCCGCAAACAGGAAGTGATTGACGAATGGGTGGAGCAGAAGATAAAGAATACCTACACCCGCATAGAGGAAAGCTGGGGTAACTGCGATTTCCGCTACAAAGGGTGGAAGAAATAAGAGGTTAAGAAACAGAGAGTCATGCAACATCAGAGTCGTTACATAGCCGCCATGCTTACAGTCCTGCTTTTGTGGGGCCTGGGGTCGGTATGCAGCGATGCGTGGTCGCAGGCACGCAAACAGAGCGGCACCACAGAGAAGCAGGATCCTTTCAAACGCCCCGAGCCGAAACGGCCTCTCAAGCCGCAGATACCTCACGAGAACCGCCATCAGCCCGGCAAAGTGTTTCTGGAACATGCCGACTCGCTCTACACCACTCCGGACTTCGGCCGCACAGACCGCCAGATTCTGAAAGGGAATGTGGAGTTTCGGCAGGGCGTGATGACCATGACCTGCGACTCGGCCTATTACTATCCGGAGCGTAATTCCATGGACGCTTTCGGCAACGTGCGTATGGTTCAGCAGGTTCCCGGAGGCGCACGCAGGGCTTTTGCCGATGTGGTGTTTTATGACGGCGACACCAAATTAGCTCGTCTGCGCACACGCGGACATCAGCAGGTGAAGCTTCAGGACCCGCGTGCCACCCTGGTTTCTGACTCCATTGACTATTCCATGATTCCGGGTGCCGAACGCGGCTGGTATGACCGCGGCGGTCGCCTCGACGCTACCACCAAGAAGGGCGATAAAATCAATATCACCTCCATTCACGGTGTCTATACGCCCGGCAACAGTTTGGCAGAGTTTGAGGAGGATGTGGTGCTTCGCAACCCGACACCCGGCCGCCAATACACGCTACGTTCGCAGAAGCTGCTCTATAACACTGCAACGGGTGTGGCAAGCATTGAGACTCCCACCGAGATTCAGGGTCAGGGCAACTCCGTATGGACCTCGCACGGACAGTATGACACGGGCAACGACAATGCCCTGTTGGATGCCCGTTCCACCATAGTGCATCTCGACTCGGCCGGAAATGCGATAACGCTTGAGGGCGATTCGCTGATATTTGACAACGCCACGGGCATCAGTCGTGCGTATTCCTATCGCGACCCGAACCGCGATGCGGCTCCGGTGGTACTTACTGACACGGCACATCACGTCATCCTCACCGGCGGCTACGGCTATTACGACAATGTGAACCGCATAAGCCTGGCATCGGACTATCCGCTGCTGCGCGAATACTCGACCAAGGACACGCTGCAGTTGCGCGCCGACACTATTCAGGCTATGGTGCTGAAGCGGATGGTGTTGCCGCCGGCTCGCC
>FR897877.1:21444-77702 GCA_000437495.1 Prevotella sp. CAG:485 | reverse complement strand
TTGCCGCCGGCTCGCCGCGACTCGCTGCTGAAAATTTTCAACGACTCCATAGCGGCCATTGCGCAGCTGCCCGACTCTCTGAGGCCCAAGACTCCGGAAGAACTGTCGGAGGGTATGATGACGGCTTCGAGCGGCAGCGAGGAGGTGAACCGCGATTTGCAGATGGCAGAGCTGATTGCTCCTCTGCTCACCGAACGCGACAAATTCCTGCAAAGGGCTGACTCGGCTCTACTTGTGCCGGAGGAGTATTATCTGGCCAAGGCTTATCACCGCGCCCGTTTCTTCCGTCCCGATATTCAGGGGGTAGCCGATTCGATGGCTTTCGTGCAGAAGGACTCGCTGCTGCACCTGAACCGGCGACCGGTGGTGTGGAGCGGCAACAGGCAGGTGGCCGGCAATCAGATAACGGTGCATTTCAATGACTCCACAGCCGACTGGGCGTTGCTGCCGCAATACGGCATTATGTCGGAACATGTGGCCGACGAGTTTTACAACCAGCTTGCCGGGCGGCGGCTGTTTGCGCGTTTCAAGGGTGGCGAGCTGCAGCGTATGGAGGCCGACGGCAATGTGATGACGATATTCCTGCCTGCCGACCGCGACACTCTGGGCGGTAAGAACGACACCACTTATAACAAGTTAGTGAATGCCAATGCCGCTTATCTGACCATAGATATGAGTCCGGGACGCAAGCTCGGCAAGCTGAAGATGTGGCCCGACGTGGCCGGCACGGTAACGCCTATCTTCCAACTGAAGAAGGATCAGCTTTACTTGCCGGGCTTTGAGATTCTGGAGAGCATAAGGCCGAAACGCGACTGGTACCCCGACGGCACAGTGCGCTGGGCCGATGAGCTGGGCGATGTGCCCGACGACCTGGACACTTACCTGAAGCTGCCGCCTCTGAAAAGCAGCGGGGGGAGCTCGCCGTGATTTATCGAGCCAGATGGCTCGATCACAGAACGGCCAGATGGCCTGATCACTCAACGGAAATTAACCAAACCAACTAAAAACACAACCGCCTCAACAGACCAATTATGGCCGACATAATTAAACTTCTCCCCGACACCGTAGCCAATCAGATAGCTGCAGGCGAGGTCATTCAGCGCCCCAGCTCGGTGATTAAGGAATTGGTGGAAAATTCCGCCGATGCCGGTGCTACGGAGATAAATATCGAGGTGAGGGATGCCGGCAGGACGTTGATTCAGGTTACCGACAATGGCAAAGGTATGTCGCCCACGGATGCACGCATGGCTTTTGAGCGTCATGCCACATCAAAGATTAGGCAGGCCAGCGACCTTTTCGCCCTGCATACCATGGGGTTCCGCGGCGAGGCTTTGCCAAGCATCAGCGCCATCTCTCAGGTAGAGGTGCTGACGGCTGTGGCCGGTGTGCCCATGGGCACGCGGCTGACTTTCGACAATCTCGACGATATACCTTCGCAAGAGCCGTGTTACTGTGCCCCGGGCACTACCATAAAGGTGAAGAACATCTTCTATAACGTACCGGCCCGGCGCAGGTTCCTGAAGAGCGACACCGTGGAGCTGACGCACATTGTGCATGAGTTCGAACGGTTGGCTCTGGTGAATCCGAATATCCGTTTCACCTTCGACACCGGAAGCCGCAAGCGCGACCTGCGTGCCGGCTCTTTCAAACAGCGCATCACAGACCTGTGGAAAGGGTCGCTGAATCCGGAATTGCTGCCGGTGGAGGTGGAAACGGACATTGTAAAGATTAGCGGGTTCATAACCCGTCCGGAACACGCAAGGCGACGCAATGCGCTGCAATATCTTATTGCCAACGGGCGTTGCATGCGTCATCCGTATTTCATGCGTGCCGTGGCGTCGTGCTATGAAAAGCTGATAGCCCCCGACACCAAACCCTGTTATTTCCTGCGTTTTGAGGTTGATCCGGCCAAGATAGACGTGAATATTCACCCTACCAAGAATGAGATTAAGTTTGAAGACGAGCAGGAAATCTATCGGTTGCTGACCTCGGCCGTACATGCTGCCTTGGGCAAACACGGCAGTGTGCCGAGCATAGACTTTGAAAGCGATGCGATAGAAGTAAAGCCCCTGATGCGGGGAGAACAGCCTATGGCTCCGGCGTCGGCCGGGGACCCGGGCTATAACCCGTTTAAACAACAGATGAGGAGTGCGGAACGCTGGCGTCCTCAGTCGCTGAACAACGACTGGCAGGCCTTGTTCCAAAGCTTTACGCACGACACTCCGGTGAGTGAGCGGCAGACATCCCTGCCGTTTGACTATAGCGCGCCGAAAGGAACTGCTCTGCCTGAGGAAAAGGCTACAGAGACTCCTGCTGCAGAACCACGAAGCTTGGAGGTGCCCCCTTCATGTGTGCAGTTGGACAACAGCTTTATCATTACCCCCGGCAGCGAGGGTCTGATGGTGATAGATCAGCATCGGGCTCACGTGGCTGTGCTTTACAATCAGTTTATGCGCCGCAGCGACAACGACAGCGAGACAACGCTTCAGGGAGTGCTGTTTGGCGAAGAACTGAAGTTAGATACCCGGCAGACCACCATGTTGGAAGAGGCTCTGCCGCATCTGAAGACCATGGGAATAACACTTCGCCGGCAAGGCGAGGCATGGGTCATTGCCTCACTTCCGGCAGGTATTACCGGCGCAGAGGGCCGCGATATAATCTTTCAAGTGCTCGACGCCCTGCAGACCGACAGTGACCAATACGGCAAACCGACAACCGACAAAGAGGCGCTCAGACGGCGTCTGGCTCTTAGCCTGGCACGCAGTGCCGCCATCTGCAAAGGCAAAAGACTCAGCCAGCAGGAAATGGACCGCCTCACTGCCGATTTGTTCAAACTGCCAAATCCGGTTACCGGCCCTGACGGTAAAAAAATAATCTTTGTTTTGGAACTAAATAAAATAAATTCCATTTTTAGTTAATCAGAAATTTCTCTATTAGATCAATCCAATAGTTCAATCTGTTTTTTAGCGATGAATCATCCCACATTAACTTACAGCATCGAGTTGCCAAAGGATATTGAGCAAATACTCGAAGTTGATTTTTGGGTCTATACTCACCTGACAGCCCAATTGTTGCAGCCTGTTACGGAGGCCGTTAAGTTCACCTCGCCGGTGTCTGTCTTCATAGAGAAAGGTACAGTGGAGGCTGAAGTCAATCTGCTTAACATCAAGGCCGTGGCACCGTGCATAGTCCATATCAAGCCCGGCGACGTTGTTCAGTTGCACCGCGTAAGCGAAGATTTTGACGCCTCATTCCTGGTGATGAGCATCAAGGTGCGCGATTTGCTCTTACTGTCGCTGCACGATGCCGGAGCATCGCCGGCGGCACGCCTCGACCCGGTGGTGAATGTACCTGCCGCACTGGTGCCCGCGTTCTGCAATTTCTATGCGTCGCTTGATAAGCTCAATGCCGACGAGGACCATCCTTACAGGCTTCAGGCATTTCATCATGCCATACTGGCATTCTATTTCTATACGGCTCACGAGTGTTACGACTATCGAACGGGCGAAGTGCCCCGACCGGCCCATTTCCGCCGCAATCCCCTCGTTGACCGCTTCTTAGTGCTTGTGCAGAAGAGCTTCAAGGAGGAGCGCCAGATAGAATTTTATGCCAGTCAGCTTGGCGTAACCCCAAAACACCTGTCGCGCATACTGAAGCAGACCACAGGCTTTACCGCGGCCGACTGGATAAAGAATTATATCCTGCTGGAGGCCAAGGTGATGCTGAAATCGTCGACCCTGACCATGGGGCAGATTTCCACACAGCTCAACTTCCCGTCGCAGAGCTTCTTTGCCAAGTTCTTCAAGAATGCCACCGGCCTGACGCCGAAGCAATACCGCAATACGCCCATCTAACCGGCGTGGTTACCGCATGATTACCCTTTGGGGGTGAAAAATAATTTGAGGATGGGCCGGGCATTCGGTTCATCCTCAAATCATTTATTCTAAAGCGCTTCAGCAGCAGAGGCTTGCGGCGCCCCTGCCTGAAGAATTTGTCAGCGGCCTGAATGGCGCACCATGTCGGCAATGGTCTGGTTGAAGACCGTCTGCTTCATCAGCTCCTCAATGGAGAGGTGCATGCGGTAGCGCCAGTAATGACGCGAAATTGCCGGTATGTTGATTTGCTCCTCGCGCGGGTCCTCGCGGCGCAGACCTCCGTCGGTGCTGAGCCAGTCCTGCAGCGGCAGGATGCAGAGCATGGAGGGCGATTTGAGGTTGAGGTCTACGATGGCTGAGCATATCCAAGGCTCGGCAAAATAGGGAGCCTCACCCTGCTGGCCAAGCACATAGTTGAAGTAGCGCTGGCTCATGGCGTGATCCTCTTCCCACCAGCCGCGTATGCCCGGCATATCGTGGGTGGAAGTGGTGCAGACAGAGTAGTAAGTATAATGCCATGTGTCGCCGAACTCATGACGCGGATTCTTGGACATGCGCTGAATCTCGAGCGATAGAATCTCAAGAGTATTCATTACGTAAGGCACGCAGTCGGGAATCATGCCGAGGTCTTCGGCGCAGGTCAGCATGGACGTGGAGTTGATGAGCGGCGGGAGCTTCCACAGCGCCTTGTCTTGCCAGAAGTCGTTGTTGCGTTTGTAATAGAAGTCGTTGTAGAGAGCGTCGAAGCGGCTCTTTTCATATTCGTTGAGACGGCGATACTGATACGTGAACTGAGCCGAGATGCGCGGATGATAGGTGCCACGGCGATAGGGGTCTTCAATGAAGAGGACATCGTCGATGAGACCCATCAGAGCGTTGGCGAAACGTTCGTTCTTCTTGTCCTTGGGCTGCGTGGCGAAATATTCCTGCACCTTGCGCTGAGTCTGCACAAAGGGACGCAGACGGTAGCGACCGTCGCTGATGAGGTCGAGGAAACGGTCTTTGGCTTCCTGCACATGTTCGCCGAAGAAGTCGGTGAGCATCCATTCCATAATCAGCGGATTGGTGTGCAGGTCCACGTCAATCCAGAAGTCGAAGTTGTTGCGCATCTCATCGGGCGAGAAGGGGAGAGCCGGGTTGAAAATGCCCAACAGACCGTGGATGGCATCCATGGGTATTTGCCAGATGCGGAAGAAGCCCAGGATGTGGTCAATGCGGTAGGCATCGAAGTATTCCGACATTTTGCGGAAACGGGCCTTCCACCAGGCGAAGCCGTCTTTCGCCATTTCGTCCCAGTTGTAAGTGGGAAAACCCCAGTTCTGACCCATTGTGGAGAAGGCATCCGGCGGAGCGCCTGCCTGACAGTCGAGGTTGAACAGACGCGGGTCTTTCCAGGCGTCAACACTGGTGCGAGAAATGCCAATGGGTATGTCGCCCTTCAGGATAACACCCTTGGAATGAGCATAGTCGCGGGCCTGACGCAGCTGACGGTCGAGGAAGAACTGCACGAAGTAGTAGAAGTGAATCTCGTCGTCGTGGTCGATGCAGTAACGGTTAACCGCGTCGCGGTCGTAGTGGGCAAACGGACCCCACTGACTCATGTCGGCAGTGCCGTATTGGTCGCGCAGACAGCAGAAAGCGGCGTAGGGACGCAGCCAGTCAATGTTATTGCCGATGAACTCCTTGTATTTCTTGCTCTTGAATACAGAAGCCTTCTTCTCGGGATAAATCTCGCGCATGAAGTCCATCTTGCCCTTCGTAACCTGCTCGTAGTCAACATCCTTCAGAGCATTGAGCTTCTTGCCAAGTGCCACATAATGTTTCTGACGAGCAGCCTTGCGGAGCTTGCCCACATCGCTGAGGCTGAGATAGAGCGGATGGAGAGCGAAAGTGGAGTTGGCGTTATAGGGGTATGAGTCGGTCCAAGTGCCCGTCATCGTGGTGTCGTTGACGGGGAGCAGCTGAAGCACCTTCTGACCCGTGAGCACGCACCAGTCGACCATGGGGATGAGGTCGAGGAAATCGCCCACGCCGAAGTCGTTCTCCGTGCGCAGCGAGAAGACCGGAATGGCTGTGCCGGCGCCTTTCCAGTTATAGCGCGGATTGGCCAGCCGCAGACCGCCAACCGTTATCACCTCGCCCTTTTCAGAGTCGGGCAGATTGAGCAGACGGTTGGAGCAGTTTTCCCAGGCAGCCACCTCACCGGTGAGTTTGTTGCGGATAAGGAATTTGTATTCAAACGGCATTGAGATGCCGTCAGCCGGAACAGCCACCTGCCAGAGCGGATACTCAGCGTCAGACATTACCGGAGCCTTGCCCACATTCCAGGCGCCGAGAGCTTTGGGAATACCGGCCACCAGAACCTCTTCGTAGGGCTGCACCATGGGCGCGTAGACCTTTATCACCATATCTCCGGCCTTTACCTCGGGCAGCGGCGCCCTGTCGTGGCGAGCCAGGATGCCGTCGGTGAATGCAGAAGAATAGAAAGGCTTGTCGGCGGGCTGGTCTTCCCAGGCGTCATACTGAGAGTAAGACTGCACACCCGGCACCTGACGGAATGAGTGCTGATTGCCCCATTCAAAGCGCCAGACACGGTTGTCGGCCTTTACCACATAGCTGTAAGAGAAAGCTTTGACGCGGTCCGGGACGTCGACGGTGACGCGCCATGTAGAAGCGTCGGCCATTTCCATGGCAATGGCCTTTATAGGGTCGTTGTCGCCTAAAGCAGGGATGTTGCCGTAAATATGCAACGATTCACCCCAGTTGGTGCGATAGTTAACGGTGAAGGTGATTTTCATTTATTGCCTGTGTTTGTTATTACCTGACTGTGTGATATGCAAGGACATATAGCCCTCAAGGGACAAAGGTAATAAATTGCTTTGAGATATGCAAAACCCCTCGCCTTGGGTGATGTTTATTCCATGCTGTAAGGGCTATGGCGGAGAGGCTTATGCGCATCAACAGGAATTTATTAACTTTGCACCATGGGACGGATTTTGGCCATAGATTACGGACGCAAACGCTGCGGCATAGCCGTAACGGACATTTTACAGATTTCTGCCAACGGCATGGAAACCGTGGCCACAGCTTCGCTGCCGGCCTTTCTGCAGGATTATTGCCAGCGTGAGGAGGTGGACGAGATAGTGATTGGCCTGCCACGCCAGCTCAACGGCGAGGACTCGGAGAGCATGCGCTATATAAGGCCCTTTATGGCCCGGTTGCCACAATTGCTGCCCGGCATGAAAGTAACACAGTATGACGAGCGCTTTACCTCGTCGCTGGCACATCGCGCCATGATAGAGGCAGGACTGAAGCAGAGCACACGCCGACAGAAGCCCCTGGCAGACCGCACGGCCGCCGTGATTTTGCTGACAGATTATCTTGAATCACGGCGCTGACAAAGTTGCCGAAATACTTGCAAGACAACACGAAATTTGTTAATTTTGCGCTGAAAAAATAAACAAGACATGACGTTACCGATATATCTATACGGACATCCGGTTTTGCGGCGTCCGACGGAGGAAATAACAGCCGAATATCCTGATTTGGAGCGGCTGATAGCCAATATGTGGGAGACAATGTATCACAGCGAAGGCGTGGGTCTGGCCGCTCCTCAGGTTGGCAAGTCGATACGGCTGATAGTGATTGACGGCACCCCGATGGCCGACACCGACCCTATGTGCGCCGACAGCAAAATGGTGCTGATAAATCCGCAGTTGGAGGTGATTGAAGACCGCGACCCGGTGGGCCGCGACGAGGGCTGTCTATCGCTGCCGGGTCTGAGCGAGGAGGTGAAGCGCACTGAGCATATCCGGCTCCGTTGGCTTGATGAGAACTTTCAGCCCCATGAGCAGGAGTTCGAGGGCTTCCTCAGCCGCATCATACAGCATGAGTATGATCATCTGGAGGGGAAAGTGTATATGGACCGTGTGTCGCCCATTCGCCGCACACTGCTGAAGAGCAAGCTCTCGGCGCTGGTGAAGGGTCGTGTGAAATGTGATTATAAAGTGGTTGCCGCACCTAAGACCCCATTTAACAAAAAATATTAATGCCGGGGAACTGAAAACTAATATGAGAAAGGCTCTGCAAAAAGAACAGAATTTTTAACAATGCATAAAGTTAAAAATTTAACCACCCAAAGAAGAGGCTTTAATCAGGCCTCAAAATAAATTTTATAATGGCACCAAAACACAAGACTAAAGTTACTCAGGTCTCGCAGGGTTGGGCGCTTTTTGCCAAGTTTCGTCGGTTACATAGCTCGCTATGCGCCCTCCTCAACTTGCAAAAATCACCTCAGCCCTGCGACCCCGGCGTTAACATTTTTTGTGGAATGGGGTCTAAACGATAAATAATGGCCGACGACAAAAAGATAATATTCTCTATGGTGGGAGTGAGCAAAGTCATTCCCCCGCAACGACAGATTCTCAAAAACATCTATCTCAGCTTTTTCTATGGCGCCAAGATAGGCATCATAGGTCTCAACGGCTCGGGAAAATCCACTCTGCTGAAAATTATTGCCGGCATAGACAAGAGCTATCAGGGCAATGTGGTGTTCTCGCCGGGTTATTCGGTGGGTTATCTGGAACAGGACCCGAAGCTCGACCCGGAGAAGACGGTGAAAGAAGTGGTGCAGGAGGGAGTGCAGCCCACGCTCGATCTGTTGGCTGAGTTCGAGAAGGTGAATGAGGCCTTCGGCGATGAAGAGGTGCTCAATGACCCCGACAAGATGGAGGCTTTGTGCAACCGTCAGGCCGAGTTGCAGGATAAATTAGATGCCTGCGATGCGTGGAACATAGACAATAAGCTTGAAAGGGCCATGGATGCTCTGCGTTGTCCGCCCGACGACCAGCCGGTGAAGACCCTGAGCGGCGGCGAGCGTCGTCGTGTGGCTCTGTGCCGTCTGCTGCTGCAGCAGCCCGACATTCTGCTGCTTGACGAGCCTACCAACCACCTTGACGCAGAAAGCATCGACTGGCTCGAACAGCATCTGCAGCAATATCCCGGCACGGTGATTGCCGTAACGCACGACCGTTATTTCCTTGACCATGTGGCCGGATGGATACTGGAACTCGACCGTGGCGAAGGTATACCCTGGAAGGGCAATTACTCGTCGTGGCTCGACCAGAAGACGCAGCGTCTGGCCATGGAGGAGAAGCAGGCCAGCAAACGGCGCAAGACTCTGGAGCGCGAGCTGGAATGGGTGCGTATGGCGCCCAAAGCGCGTCAGGCCAAAGGAAAGGCACGTCTGGCAAGCTATGACCGACTGATGAATCAGGACCAGAAGGAACGTGAGGAGAAGCTGGAGATTTATATCCCCAACGGGCCGCGTCTGGGCAACAAGGTGATTGAAGTGAAGGAGGTGGCAAAGGCCTTCGGCAACAAGCTGCTCTTCAACGACCTCACCTTCTCGCTGCCGCCGGCCGGCATAGTAGGTGTTATAGGTCCCAACGGCGCCGGAAAGACTACACTGTTCCGCCTCATCATGGGTCTGGAAAAGGCCGACAAAGGCAGCTTTGAGGTGGGCGAGACAGTGAAGGTGGCATACGTGGACCAGAACCACAAGGACCTGAGTCCGGACAAGAGCGTCTATGAGGTTATCAGTCAGGGTGTTGAGAGCTTCCGCATGGGCGGCCGCGATATGAACGCGCGTGCCTATCTGTCGCGCTTCAACTTCACGGGAGCCGACCAGGAGAAGAAGATTGGCGTGCTCAGCGGCGGTGAACGCAACCGCCTCCATCTGGCCATGGCGCTGAAAGAGGAGGGGAATGTGCTGCTGCTCGACGAGCCTACGAATGACATCGACGTAAACACCCTGCGGGCCCTTGAAGAGGGTCTTGAGAACTTTGCAGGCTGCGCCGTGGTGATAAGTCACGACCGCTGGTTCCTCGACCGTATCGCCACGCATATCCTGGCTTTTGAGGGCGACAGCAAAGTAACCTATTATCAGGGCTCATATTCGGAATACGAAGAATATCGCAAGAAGCGCGACGGCAAGGATGCCACGCCTCACCGCATACGTTACCGTTCGCTTACCTGAAGAATCAGAAAAAAGCAATGATTTACTCAATGACAGGCTTCGGAAGGGCCGAAGCCACTACCGCAACAAAGAAATTTACTTTTGAGCTGCGCACGCTCAACAGTAAACAGCTTGATTTAAGTATCCGTGTGCCGGGCCAGTGGCGGGAGCTGGAGGTAACGCTGCGTCCTATGCTGGCGACCGGTCTGCAGCGCGGCAAAGCCGAGTGTGGCGTAACGGCGGAGAATACAGGCACTGAGGCAGGCGTGGACTTCAACATGCCGGTTTTGGCATCGTATAAAGAGAAAGTGGAGCAGATGAGGCGCGACCTGCAGCTGCCCGAGCCGGCAGACTGGTATGCCACCCTGTTGCGGCTGCCCGAAGTGTTCCATGTCCGTATGGCAGACGCTGAAGAGGCTGATGCCGAGGGTGAGGCCATTACCCGTGCGGCAAAAGAGGCGTTGGCCAATCTGCAGGATTTCCGCAAGCGTGAGGGCGCCAAGCTCGAAGTCTTTTTCAAAGGCGCCATAGAGGGCATAGGCGCTTTGCTGAAGCAGGTTGAACCGTTGGAGAAAGAGCGTGTGCCCAAAATCAAAGCACGCCTCGAAGAACAGCTGCAGCGATTGGCAATGCCCGAATATGACCACGAGCGTCTGGAGCAGGAGATGATTTTCTACCTGGAGAAACTTGACGTTACGGAGGAGAAAACACGTCTGCGCGCTCACCTTGACTATTTCATGGAGACCATGGAGCTGCCGGAAGGGGGGCAGGGCAAGAAGTTAGGCTTCATAGCCCAGGAAATGGGACGTGAGATAAACACCCTCGGCTCAAAAGCCAATCATGCCGGCATTCAGCGCATCGTAGTGCAGATGAAGGATTTGCTGGAACAAATCAAGGAGCAGGTGCTCAACGTGTTGTGATGGCGGCAAAGGGTAAGATAATAGTGCTGTCGGCCCCTTCCGGCACCGGCAAGTCGACCATCATAAAAGAGCTGATGGCGATGCCCGACCTGAAGCTCGGATTCTCAATATCGGCAACCTGCAGGGCACCCCGAGGCAATGAGCAGAATGGCCGCGAATATTATTTCCTCTCGCCCGAACAGTTCAGGCAATTTGTATCCGAGGATAAGTTCGTGGAATGGGAAGAGGTCTATCCGGGTTGTTGCTACGGAACCCTGCTGAGTGAGGTTGAACGCGTTACCGAGTCGGGCCATAATCTGATTATGGACATAGACGTAAAGGGTGCGCTGAACATAAAGCGGGTATTCGGCAGCGAGGCCTGCTGCATCTTCATAGAGCCGCCGTCGCTGGAGGAACTGGGACGCCGTCTGCGCGACCGGGGCACCGATGCCCCCGAGGTGATTGAGAAACGCCTGGCCAAGGCTGACTATGAGCTGAGCTTCGCGCCACAGTTCGATGATGTGGTCGTCAACGACTCATTGCCGCAAGCCGTGGAAGGCGTCCGCCGGATGATACTCAACTTCATAAGCACGGAAAAGGATTGATTACGGTAATCTATCCGGGGTCATTCGACCCGGTGCATCTCGGGCACGTCAGCCTTGCGGATTACGTGTCGAGGCTGCCGCAGGTAGATGAGGTGTGGTTCCTGCCTTCGCGGCGCAACCCGTTCAAGCAGCACGAGGTGAGGGCTGCCGACCAACACCGGCTGGAGATGCTGCGGTTGGCTGTGGAAGGACACCATGCGCTGAAGGTGCATGATTTGGAGTTCCATCTCCCTTATCCCTCATACACCGTAAACACCCTGCGCGAGCTGATAAAGCGTTATCCAGAGCGCCGGTTCCGACTCCTGATAGGCTCCGACAACTGGGAGAAGTTCGACCGGTGGCGCGAGGCCCAAACCATACTCACAGACTTCGGAGTGTTGATTTACCCGCGCAAAGGGTCTGCCGTAACAATGGAGCTTCCCGCCAACGTCTCCCTGCTCACCGACGCCCCTCATTTCCCTTTTTCCTCCACTGAAGTCAGGCAGCGTCTTGCCCAAGGCGGCGATGTCAGCACAATAATAAATGCGAGAGTGGAGGAATATATCAAAGCAAACAATCTCTACAGCAACAATAAATAATGATGAACCTGACCAAAGAAATGCTTCGCGGCGAGGATATTGACATGAGTTATTTTTCGCGTCGGCGCACCATACGCAATTTTCATCCAGAACCCCTTGACGATGAGCTTCTGACCACCATAGTGCGTCAGGCCACCAAAGCGCCCACAACGGGCAATATGCAGCTCTATTCGGTGATATGCACCCGTATGCCCGAAAGGAAGCAGAAACTCGCCGAGCTGCATTTCTGTCAGCCGGCCACCAACGCGCCAGTGTTGCTCACCATTTGTGCCGATTTTCATCGCTTTGAACGCTGGTGCCGAATCAGCGGCACGACTTCGCGCTTCAACAATCTGCAGGGATTTCTCTACGGCCTTTTCGACGCTGCTATTCTGACCCAGCAAATTACTACCATAGCCGAGCTGCACGGACTCGGCACCTGCATTCTCGGCACAACGGCGTTCAATGCCCCTGAAATAGCCGAACTGCTGAAATTGCCCAAAGGAGTGGTACCGTTGCTGACACTGGCCATCGGGGTGCCCGACGGTGAGGGTGAGGCCACGGAGCGTCTGCCGGTAAATGGTGTGTTGCATTTTGAGGAATACAAAGACCCCTCTGACGCCGAAGTAGCTGAAATTTATGCGGTTAAGGATAACTTTGCGCCCAACAAAGAGTATGTGGCCGAGAACGGCAAACCCTCGCTGGCTCACGTCTTCACCGAGGTGCGTTATCCCGAGGAGATGAACGTAACCTTCTCGAAGAAACTCGACGACTGGCTGAAGGCTCAGGACATCAATCTCTGACCCTTATAGAGTATTATACAGGCCAATGCTTCTTGTTTGCCGAAAACAGGAAGCATTGCTGCATATCGGCCGTTATGAATTCGCCGAAAGCCCTGCGCACATCCGGTATCCACAACGGCGTGTCGTGCTCCGGATGACACATCACCTTGCACTGATTGCGATAGGGCAGAGGTATGTCGGCCTCCTTGAGCAGGTCAGCGATTTTCTTGGACGAGTTGCGCGAAATCTTCATTCGCTCGCCCGGATGCGGCAGGCGCCAGCGGTAATACTCAAGAGGATTGGGGAAATAGACCTCGCGAGCGCCAGCAGTTGATTTGATGGCCTTAAGAAGCTGCGGCGTAACGGGCATCTTCTCCTCATTTATATCAATATGCGGCATAGAGGCAGGCAGACGCAGAAACTCACCGTTGCGCAGCGTAACGGCCATGTCGCCGGCATACCAGCAACGCGTCTGCGACGTTTCCCTGCTGCTCTCGCGCAGCATCTCAGCCTCCTGAGCCGCCGAGAAACCATAGCTGCGCAGCCATTCATGCAGCAGCGAAGAGGCCGAGGCACTGTCGGCCATCATCGACGTGCTCAGCACATTGCCCGATGCTTTCTGCTGCCGCCATTGCGAATAAACCCGGTAGCTCTCGCCCAGATTGCGCTGTGTGCGGGCCAATCGCTGCGACACGCCCGGAAAGCGTGCATTCAGCAGAGGCAAAACCTCAAGACGCAGAAAATTCCTGTCAGGCTCATTCTGCAGATTGGTGGAATCCACAATCCAGTCTTGGCCCAAACCACGCAAATATTGCTCTATATCGCAGCGATGAAGCGTAAGAAGAGGCCTCATCAGAGTGCCCGTGTCGGCCACCATGCCTTTCACGCCCTCCAGGCCGCAGCTCCGCATCATGTTGAGTAGCATCGTCTCAATATTGTCATCGGCATGATGCGCCGTGAGTATCCTGGCGCACTGAAGCTGCCGGCTGAGCGAGTCGAACCAGTTGTAACGAAGCTCTCGGCAGGCCATCTCCATACTCCCTCCATGCTCTCTGCGGTAGGCATCTACGTCAAAATGAATCAGCTGCAGCTCCACCCCCAACTTCTTACAGAGACTCTGCACAAACACCATATCGCGGTCGCTTTCCGCCCCTCGGAGGTGAAAATTGCAATGCGCCGCCACCACGTCAGCTCCTATGCGTTTCAGAGCCACTAACAGCGCTACGCTGTCTGCCCCGCCGCTCACCGTGGCCAACAGTCTGCGCCCTCTCACAGGCGCTATAACCTCCGCTACAATGCGCTCTAATGCCGAATCTTCATTTTTCATGCCTCAAAATTAAAAAAATCTCCCCAAATATTTGGCAGATAAAGAAAAATAGATTAACTTTGCACCGAATAAAAGTCTGTACTGAATACAGCTTTGTATCAATAACAGATTGCCTATGTCATCAGCACTCGATATTCTGCATCAATTCGGCATACGCCCGTCGCATCAGCGGCTGACGGTGCTGACATACCTGATGGAACATCGCGACCACTCCTCGGCAGAAGAAATCTTTGAGAATCTGCATAAGGAGATGCCGATGATATCGCGCACCACAGTCTACAACACCCTGCGGCTGTTCAGCGATGCCGGAGTGGTACAGACGCTGAGCATAGGGGTGCATCCGCTGGTTTTCGAGACCAATCTCACGCCCCACGCACACTTCTTCTGCCGCTGCTGCAAAAGCATCACCGACATACCAGTGCAGGAGGCCGACTGGCAGCGGATGAAGGACTACGGTGGCCCGTCGCAGGCTGAGATGCACGTTACCTTCAATGGCATTTGCGAAAAGTGCAGACGACATTCATGAACCAACAACGGCGTTGAAGAGGCAGAACCTTAACAGTGCCACAAAACATAAACACACAACAAATCTTACACCGACTATGACAAAATGGATTTGCACCGTATGCGGCTACATCGCCGAAGGTGCTGAAGCTCCCGAGAAATGCCCGATGTGCGGCGCCCCCGCTTCCAAATTTAAAAAGATGGACGAAGACGAGCTGCTGAAGTTCGTTACCGAACATGAGATTGGCGTTGCCAAAGGCACAAGCGAGGAGATGATTAAAGACCTCAACACTCATTTCATGGGCGAGTGCACAGAGGTAGGTATGTATCTGGCCATGTCGCGCCAGGCCGACCGCGAAGGCTATCCTGAAATAGCTGAGGCTTTCAAGCGCTATGCTTGGGAAGAGGCTGAACATGCAGCCAAGTTCGCCGAACTCCTTGGCGATATGGTTTGGGACACCAAGACCAACCTCGACAAACGTATGCACGCTGAAGCCGGCGCCAATGCCGACAAGATGCGCATTGCCCGCAATGCCAAAGAGCAGGGTCTGGACGCAATCCACGACACCGTTCACGAAATGGCAAAAGACGAGGCTCGCCACGGTCGCGGCTTCGCAGGCCTCTTCGAGCGTTATTTCGGCAACAAGAAATAATGTCTGACTGACAGCAACATTATGAGGCGGTGTGAGGCATTTGCCTTGCGCCGCCTTTCAGCTCTAATCAAACTCAATCAACCCCAATCAACCTCATCAACCCTAATCGTAAGTTATCTATGAAAAAACTGATTTTAACAGTCCTGCTGAGCCTAAGCGGCGTCGTTGCAGCCACAGCTCAGCCCATGTGCTGCTACAATCCTGTGCTCAACTGCATAGCCACGCGCACAAGCGTGCGGCAGTATGCGCCCACAGCCATTCCCGACAGCGTAACCACAACCTTGCTTCAGGCTGCCATGTGCGCGCCTTCGGCAGTCAACAAACAGCCGTGGGAGTTTATTACCGTTACCAATCCCGAAGTGCGCAACGCCATCAAGCAGGCCATCCCCAATTCACACGCTGCCAAAGCGCCGTTGTGCATTGTGGTGTGCGGCGATATGAACCAGGCCCTTGAGGGGCAGGCACGCGACTTCTGGGTGCAGGATTGCAGCGCTGCCACACAGAACATACTTCTGGCGGCCCATTCCATGGGTCTTGGCGGCGTTTGGTGTGGTGTATATCCCAACACCGACCGTTGTGAGGCGCTGTGTAAGGTGCTGAAAATTCCGGCAAATGTGATACCGCTGAATGTGGTATGCCTCGGCTATCCCGACCCCAATGCACCGGCTCCTACGCCAAAGGATAAGTTCAAGCCGGCGAAGATTCACGTCAACGCCTGGTAACGTCAACGAGCCTCAGAGACTCCCTTTGAGGGTATCTGAATATTATCCTTTTTTATTGAAAAAGCGGCAATAGGGCTGCAGACCACATTCCAGGCACAGAGGCCTGCGTGCTTTGCAAACGTATCGTCCGTGAAGAATAAGCCAGTGATGCGCTGTAGCCACCAGTTCGGTGGGTATATGGCGCATCAGTGTTTTTTCTGTGTGCAGCGGCGACGGCGAGTTGTTGGTCAGCCCTATGCGGTTGCTGACGCGAAAGACGTGCGTGTCCACGGCCATAGCGGCCTTGTTCCACACCACTGAGAGCATTACGTTGGCCGTTTTGCGACCCACTCCCGGGAGCTTCATCAGCTTATCGAGGTCTGACGGCACCTCGCTGTTGAAGTCGTCAACGAGCATCCGCGCCGCCTTGAGCAGCGACCGCGTTTTGTTGTTGGGGAAGGTTACGCTCTTGATGTATTCATAAACCTCCTCCTCTGTTGCAGCGGCCAAATCATCCGGAGTGGGGTAGGCCTCAAACAGAGGCGGAGTTACAATGTTCACGCGCTTGTCGGTGCATTGAGCCGACAGGATAACGGCCAACAGCAGGTGGAACGGCGAGTCATATTGCAGCTCAGTCTTAGGTTCGGGCATATTGGCCTGAAACCACTCTATGACGCCGTTATAGCGGTCTTTGAGGGTCATCAGCGGGCTGAATCGAAGAGATGGAGGAAGCGCACGTCGTTCTCAGAGAACAGACGCAGGTCGCTGACCCTGTATTTGAGGTTGGCAATACGTTCCACACCCATGCCGAAGGCGTAGCCCGAATAAACATCGGGGTCAATGCCGCAGGCCTTCAGCACGTTGGGGTCGACCATGCCGCAGCCTAAAATCTCAACCCAGCCCGTACCTTTGCAGAGCGCGCATCCCTTGCCGCCGCAGATGTTGCAGCTGATGTCCATCTCGGCGCTCGGTTCGGTGAAGGGGAAGTAGCTCGGACGCAGACGAATCTTGGTGTCGGCGCCGAACATCTGGCGTGCAAAGCTGAGAAGCACCTGGCGCAGGTCGGCAAACGACACATTCTTGTCAACATAAAGTCCCTCTACCTGGTGGAAGAAACAGTGGGCGCGGGCAGACACTGCCTCATTGCGGTAAACGCGGCCGGGACAGATGATGCGGATAGGCGGTTTGTTGGCCTCCATGGTGCGCGTCTGCACTGACGAGGTGTGTGTGCGCAGAAGTACCTGCTGATTGTTGGATATGAAGAATGTGTCCTGCATATCGCGTGCCGGATGGTCTTCAGCAAAGTTGAGCGAAGAGAACACATGCCAGTCGTCTTCCACCTCCGGGCCTTCAGCAATGGTAAAGCCCATGCGGCCGAAGATGTCGATTATTTCGGCTTGAACCAGCGACAGCGGATGACGTGTGCCGAAAGGCAGCGGCGAGGCGGTGCGAGTCAGGTCGAGCGATGCCAGAGCCGGATCGTCGGCACACGCACAGGTCTGCTTAAGAGCATTGATACGTTCTGTGGCTTCCGTTTTCAGAGCGTTGAGCAACTGACCCATCTCCTTCTTGTCGGCCGGTGCAACCTCACGGAAACGGGCAAAGAGGGCCTGCACCGGTCCCTTCTTGCCTAAGTATTTTACTCTCAGTGCTTCGGCTTCTGCAGCGGTGGAAGCTGTCAGCTCTGCTATCTCTTGACGCAATGCAGCGATTTCTTCCTTCATGAATGATGATTTTTACGGATGCAAAGTTAACAAATTTTCCACACTGTGGCAACATGCGCCTGCCACAACAAACCTCACCGCGGTCTGAAAGATGCATTTTGAGATCAGCCGCCGGCTGACGTTTTAATCAATAAGGCGTTTTGTCAGACTTGGCAGCCCATTTCTCGAAGGCTTTTATAGCCCCTGTGCCGTCAACATGGATAGCCGGCAGATGACGGTATTCGCGTTTGCGGGCAAGCTCCTCGTAGATGAAATTGTCGGAGAAATCAATGGCGGCGGCATCCTCCTTGGTGTTGGCAAAGAAGATTTTCTTCACCCCGGCCCAGTAAAGGGCGCTCAGGCACATGGGACACGGCTCGCACGAGCTGTAGACTATGCAGTCAGTGAGCCGGAAGTCCTTGAGCTGTGCGCAGGCATTGCGTATGGCCAGCACCTCGGCATGCGCAGTAGGGTCGTTGAGCAGTGTTACAGAATTGGCGCCTGTGCTTATCACCTCATCGCCCTTTACTATGACGGCGCCGAAAGGTCCGCCACCTTTATCAATATTGTCATAGCTCAGCTTTGTGGCCATTGCCATAAAACGCGGATTATAGTCTTTGTCGTTCATCTTTTATCGTTACTTTTCTATTATTAGAACGCAAAGATTGCCGTTTTGGTTGGCCGTTGACGCGGAAATAACTAACTTTGCGCCATGAAATTACTGCGAGCCGCCACAACGGCCATAATTATATCTCTTGTCATCACCGGCGCCCGGGCGCAGCAACCCGCCAAAGCCAAAACCGATACAGTGCGTCACGGTTCGGCCTGGACACTTATCTTCCCCTTAGGGCACCAATGAAACTTGGCTGAAAGCGCCGGAAGTCAACCGAAGAAATGAAAACTAATATAAGAAAGGCTCTGCAAAGAACAGAATTTTTAACAATGCATAAAATTAAAATTTAACCACCCAAAGAGGTTTTAATCAGGCCTCAAAATAAATTTTTATTTTGGCACTAAAACACAAGACTAAAGTTACTCAAGTCTCGCAGGGTTGGGCGCTTTTTGCCAAGTTTCGTCGGTTACATAGCTCGCTATGCGCCCTCCTCAACTTGCAAAAATCACCTCAGCCCTGCGACCCCGGCGTTAACATTTTTTGTGGAATGGGGTCTATATTTTTACGGCTCTTTGAGCTATCCAAAATTGATTGACATGAATAAATCAGATCTGATTATAATAGGCGCAGGCCCCGGTGGTTATGAAACCGCTTACGAAGCCGGCAAAGCAGGCTTAAACGTTACCCTTTTTGAGGGTGCGGAGTTAGGCGGTACTTGCCTCAACGAAGGCTGCATCCCCACAAAATGCCTCGTTAGAAACGCCGAGATAGTAAGTCAGTTCAAGAACGCCGAGGCTTTTGGCATTGATGACTTCACCTTTACCTTGGATTTCGACAAGGTGATGGAGCGCAAAAACAAGGTTGTTGAGACCCTGCGCGCAGGTGTGGAGCAGATGATGAAGATGGCCAAGGTCAACGTAGTTAAAGGCTTCGCCAAATTCACTGACCCCAACACTGTGGAATGTGACGGCGAATCATATACGGCCGATAATTTCATAATCGCCACAGGCTCTGTTTCAAAAGCACTGCCTATTCCGGGCGCTGACCTTGACTGCGTAATGGACTCCACCGATATTCTGTCGATAGACCATATTCCCGAATCGCTGACCATCATCGGCGGCGGCGTTATCGGCATGGAATTTGCCGGCATATTCTCAGCACTCGGCTCCAAGGTAACGGTCATAGAGTTCATGAAGCAGATTCTTCCGCCTTTCGACGCTGATATAGCCAAACGCCTGAAAGCTGCCCTCACCAAACAGGGTATCAAAATTATCACCGGAGCTGCCGCTACGTCAATTGAGCAGAACGATGAATATCAGTGCGTGGTGCATTATAAGGTGAAGGAGAAGGAGGAAGAGGTTGTAAGCAGCGACCTTCTGATGGCTGTTGGCCGTGCTCCCCGTCTTGACACTTGCGGTCTTGACAACGCCGGTGTTCAGTACACCCGCCGCGGCATTGAAGTTGATGGCTGGATGCGCACCAACGTGCCTCATATCTTCGCCATCGGCGACTGCAACGCACGCATGATGCTTGCTCATGTGGCTTCGTTCCAGGGACAGCATGCGCTGAATGCAATTCTCGGCAAGGAAGACGACATAGACTTCAACGTTGTTCCGAGTGCTGTCTTTACAACGCCTGAATGTGGCATGGTAGGTCTCACTGAGGCTCAGTGCAAGGAAAAGGGCATGGAGATAATGATTGGCCAGAGCTTCTTCCGCGCCAACGGCAAATCCCTTGCCATGGGCGAGCCTGACGGCCTCGTGAAGCTGATTTTCGACAAGGTGAGCGGTTGCCTGGTAGGCGCTCATATCATGGGCGTACAGGCTGCTGACCTGGCTCAGCAATGCGCTGATATGATGTCGGCCGGTGTTACCCGCGACAAAATGCTGGATATAATCTTTGGCCATCCCACCGTAAGCGAAGTGCTGATGTCAGCTGCCCGCAACGTGAAGTAAACATTACAGGAATAAAAATGCTGCCGGAAATTGTCTGCATTTGCAGAGGCTTCCGGCAGCATCTCTATTTTGTGATTCGTTCGGCAGATGAAGTGTTATTCGCCGAGGTATGACTTCAGCAGACGGCTCTTCTGGCTCTTCAGCCTGCGAATGGCCTTCTCCTTTATCTGACGTACGCGTTCGCGGGTAAGGTCATATTTCGCGCCTATTTCCTCAAGAGTCATCTCCTGACCGCCGATGCCGAAGAACATCTTTACGATATTGCGTTCACGTTCGTCGAGCTGTTGAAGCGCTCTGTCAACCTCCTTGGAGAGAGATTCCTGATTCAGCACACGATCGGGAGTGGGTGTGTCATCGTTTATAAGCACATCGAGAAGCGAGTTTTCATCGCCGTCGGCAAACGGTGCGTCAACACTGATATGCCGGCCCGACACCTTCATAGTATCAGCCACCTGGTCGGCAGGAATATCGAGGCGTTCAGCCAATTCCTCAGCACTGGGAATGCGCTCGAACTCCTGCTCGAATTTGCTTCGTTCCTTGTTTATTTTGTTAAGAGAGCCAACCCTGTTGAGCGGCAAACGAACTATACGGCTCTGCTCGGCCAAAGCCTGGAGAATGCTTTGACGAACCCACCACACAGCGTAGCTAATGAATTTGAAACCGCGTGTTTCGTCAAACCTTTGCGCTGCCCGTATCAGGCCCAGGTTCCCTTCATTTATTAAGTCGGGTAGACTGAGTCCCTGATTCTGATATTGCTTGGCTACTGAAACAACAAATCTTAAATTAGCGCGAACTAATTTATCTAAAGCCTTTTGGTCGCCTTCTCTTATACGACGCGCAAGATCCACTTCATCCTGCACCGATATAAGATCTTCCCTGCCAATTTCTTGTAAATAACGATCCAATGCCTTGCTGTCGCGGGTCGTTATTGAAGGATTTATTTTTAATTGTCGCATGTCAAAAGTAAGCTTTTACGGCTGTATGCGTAACAGTCGCTTTGAATCATAATATAAATGCCGGCAATTTGAAGTCTTAGTGAATTAAAGATAGCCATATAGACTATGCAAGTGTGAGCCAATGACGTTGGCGGCGTTGCTTGGAAGTTTCCGGCATCAATACTCTGTTTTGTTTTAACGGCTCAACTGCGAATATTGTTACGAAAGGGTTGTTAAAGAGTGTTAATCATTTTAGATAAACCACAGCGTTATGCGGTAAGTTATCCATGCGAGACCCCATGCCAGCAGCGTATTGTAGCAGAGCGAGAAGAGGCCGTAGAGCCAGCTGCCCGATTCTTTCACAATAGCTATCATGGTGGCAATGCAGGGGAAATAGATAAGCACAAAGACCATAAAGGCCAATGCCGAAGCCTTGTTGAAGGGGGCCTTGTTGGATATTGGCGACGGCGTTTCAAGGCGTTTCTGCAGCAGAGTGCTGTCGTCGCCTTCACCGGTGTAGAGTACACCCAAAGTGGAAACAACAATCTCTTTAGCCGGCAGACCGGCAATCAGCGATACGGTGGCTTTCCAGTCGAAGCCGAGCGGCTCAACGGCAGGCTGTATAAAGCGTCCTGTAACGCCTAAGATGGAGTTTTGCTGCTGATATTGGGTGGTGATTAATTCCATTTCCTGCTCATGAGAAATGGTATCGGCCTTGGCTTTGTCTATGGTTACCAATTCGCGGTGACAGTCGGCAATGTATTGAGCCGGCACTTCATTTTCGGAAACACGGGGGAAGTAGCTCAGTGCCCAGATAATGGCCGAAGCAACAAGAATCAGTCCGCCCATCTTCTTGAGATACTGGCTGGCTTTGCTCCACATTCCCCGCATGGTAGCTTTTGCGGTGGGTATGCGGTAAGGGGGCAGTTCCATAACGAATGGTGTCTCATCTTCGTGGAACCAGAACTTTCGCAACATTCGTGCCGTGAGCGCCGCCACAATCATGCCCAAGACATAGAGGAAGACAAATACCCAGGGGTTGCCATCAAAGAAACAGCCAACCAAGAGCACATAAATGGGTATGCGTGCCGAGCAACTGATAAACGGGATGATGAGTATGGTAATCAGTCGCGACGATTTGCTCTCAATGATGCGGGTAGACATTATTGCCGGGACTCCGCAACCAAAGCCCATAACAAGCGGTATAAACGACTTACCATGTAACCCGAGCCTGTGCATCAGCTTATCCATGATAAAGGCCACTCGGGCCATATAGCCGCTGTCTTCCATAAAGGAGATGAAAGCATAGAGGATAAGGATGTTGGGCAGGAAGACGATTACCGAACCAACGCCGCCAATCACACCGTCGAGCAGCAAATCCTTGAACGGGCCGTCGGGCATATTGGCGCTTACCAGATTCGACAACAGCGATACCAGCTTCTCAATCCATTCCATGGGGTATGCGCCCACAACGAACGTGGCCCAGAACATCAGCCACATAACGCATAAGAAAATGGGGAAGCCGAAGAGCTTGTTGGTGACGAAGGCATCAATGATGTCGGTGGTTTTATTTTCGGGCTTGCCGTCTTTCTGCATTGTTTCGGCCAACGCGCCCTCAATGAAGCCGTATTTCTCGGCTGATACTATGGCCTGAACATCATCGCCCAAAGCGTCTTCAATGCGCTTTTCTTCTTTGTTGCGCAACTCGCGCCATTCCGGATACTGGGGGAATTCTTTCAGCATACCCTCCACTTCGGGGTCGTGCTGAAGGAATTTGATGGCTATATAGCGGGGTGAGAAATGACCGCTGATTTCCGGCAGCTGCTTGAAGACTTTATTAAGTACGCTGACACCGGCTTCTACTTCCGGACGCAGGTTGACGTGTATGTGACGAACCTCCTTGGCTCTGTCTTCAAAGGTTTCAATAACCTTGTTGAGCAGTTCATGCACACCCATACCCGTGGATGCCACTGTGGGTACTATGGGCACGCCGAGCATCTTGCCGAGTAAGTCTGTGTCGAGCTTTATGTTCTGCTTCTTAAGCTCGTCGTACATGTTTAGGGCTATCACCATGCTGCGGTTCATGTCAATCAGTTCGGTGGTGAGGAACAGATTGCGTTGCAGATTGCTGGCAACAACCACGTTGATGATAACGTCGGGAGTTTCCTTGCGCAGATAGCGTACCACATACTGCTCCTCAGGCGAATAGGCGCTGAGCGAATATGTGCCCGGCAGGTCGACGATGTTTATGCGATAGCCTTTGTATTTGATGCTCCCCTCTTTGGCGCCCACCGTAACTCCGGCATAGTTGCCTACATGCTCATGAGCCCCGCTCACAAGATTGAAAAGGGATGTTTTGCCGCAGTTGGGGTTGCCTATCAGAGCAACATTTATAACCTTTTCACGACCTGTGTTCTCAGTGGTGTCTTTTTCATTGATATTCAGCTCGTGAACGTTCGACTCCTCTAAATTAATATCAGGCTTGCCTTCAACCGCCACCTCAATAAGGTCTGCTTCAGCGCGACGTAGCGACACCTCGTATCCCATGATGGAATATTTTATCGGGTCTTGAAGCGGGGCGTTAAGCACCACATGGACAATGCGCCCTTTTACAAAGCCCATTTCCATGACACGTTTGCGAAACGCGCTATGCCCTAAAATCTTTATGATGACGCCCTTCTGGCCAGGCTGAAGGTCTGATAATAACATTTCTATCGGTGTGTTTTTGCAAATTTAGCCTGAGTTTGTCAGATAACCAAAAATCCAGGGTAAAATACTCTAAAGTGAGTATGCCGGGCGGACTCTAAATGCCCAATCTAATGATGCCGCAAACTCGGTTATGATGGCCGGAGGAGGATTTTATTTTCAATACGTGAGGATTCGGGGTTCAACGCTGAGGGGCAGCTGCCGTGTCACTCATCATTGTAATCCTCCTGCATTATGTAGCAGTGGCGCAGCAGGTTAATCAGCATTACCATGGCGTGGTTGGTAGCAGATTCTATCACCTCATTGCGGTCGCCCTCAAAGCGCATACATTCGGTAACAAGAGTCTCGCAATACTGCACGGCAATCCATACCGTACCTACGGGCTTAAGCGCAGTGCCGCCGTCAGGACCCGCTATGCCTGATGTTGCAATGGCACATTGGGTGCGCATGAGCTTGCTGACGCCTTTGGCCATCTCTTCAACAACCTGCTGACTCACTGCGCCATATTTTTCAAGCGAACTGCGGCTCACGCCTAAAACATTGGCTTTTACGTCGTTGCTGTAACTTACCACACTGCCCAGGAAGTAGTTGCTCGAACCCGGAACCTGGACTATGCGATGAGCCAGGTTGCCGCCTGTGCAACTCTCGGCACACGATACTGTGAGCTCGCGCTCGCTCAGAAGCTGTCCTAATATTTGTGCCGGACTGATATTCTCCGTGGCTATGACTTCATGCGGAAACAAATCTACAAGCGACTGGCGAAACCTGTTGAGCATAAAGCGCAGCATCCCCATCGACTTATGTCTGCCCTCGAGAGTGATGTGAGTGAGCATGCCATAGGTGTTATGTTGAATCTTTATGTAATCAGGAAGCGCTTGTGCAAAGTGATCAATGACCACAGCAATGTCGTTTTTGCTGAAGCCGTAAATCACAACATGGCGTTGATCCATTAACAGTTTTTCGCTTTTCATCTTTTTATCACTCATAAATTGTTTCCTGATTCCCTGAGCGGAAGGTCAGTTAGTTTCGTACAAGTTGTTTATACTTGAACACGTGCAAACGGTGCCAGGTTCAAAGCTCCCCGATATCCCTCGCGATAACGCATCAGGCCGGCCACAGCCACCATTGCAGCGTTGTCGGTGGTGAACTGTAGCTGGGGAATCCATGCTCTGATTTTGTGGCGCTTGCAGAATTCTTCTGTAGCTGAACGCATGGCCGAATTGGCCGACACTCCCCCACCAATGCTCAGATGTTTTACCGGGTATTCCTTAACAGCCTTTTCAAGCTTGTCGAAGAGAATATCCACAATTGTGCGTTGCAGCGAAGCCGCAAGGTCTGCTTTGCGGTGTTCTATGAAGTCAGGGTCAAGGCGTTCGCCGTCGCGGAGGGTATAGAGGAAAGACGTCTTGAGACCTGAGAAGGAATAGTCATAGCCCGGAATATGCGGTTTGCCGAAATGGAAAGCCTTCGGGTCGCCCTGTTGCGCCAGCCGGTCAATATGTGGACCGCCGGGATAAGGAAGCCCCATGGCTTTGGCACATTTGTCGAACGCCTCGCCGGCCGCATCGTCGATGGTCTGGCCGAGGATGTGCATTTTCTCGGCGCTCTCCACCAAAATAATCTGAGAATTGCCGCCGCTGGCCAGCAGACACATATACGGGAACTGAGGCACCTCGTCATCCGGACTTTTCCGCACAAAAGGTGCCAGCACATGTCCGTGCAAATGGTTGACGTCGATAAGAGGGATATTGAGCGCCGAAGCCAGCCCTTTGGCAAAGGCACTGCCCACGAGCAGCGAACCGAGCAATCCCGGACCGCGTGTGTAGGCAATGGCAGTCAAATCCTCCTTCTTAACACCGGCCTGACGTAAAGCCTCGCTCACCACTGGAACTATATTTTGCTGGTGAGCGCGGCTTGCCAGTTCCGGCACTACTCCTCCATACTGTTCGTGAACCTTCTGAGAGGCGATGACATTGCTCAGCAGCAGGCCGTTGTCGAGCACTGCTGCCGAGGTGTCGTCGCATGAGGATTCTATGCCGAGAATTATCTCGCTCATGTTATTTTCCGATGAAAGGGGTCATTTCTTTATGCCGTCGCGCTCAAGAAGAGCATCGATGGTCGGTTTTTTGCCACGGAATTCCATATAAAGCTCCATGGGGTCAACTGTGCCGCCGCTCTGAAGCATTTTGCGGAAGGCGTTGGCCGTTTTTTTGTTGAAAATGCCGGTCTCTTTGAAGGCTGCAAAGGCATCGGCGTCGAGAACCTCGCTCCATTTGTAGCCATAATATCCGGCGGCATAGCCACCGCTGAAGATATGTCCGAATTGCGGTGAGAGCAGGCAGCCGTCAACCGGCGCAAACATCTGCACATCCTTAAGCGCTTTGTTCTCGAAATCGGCAACCGACTGCGAAGCACGCATGGGGCTTTCAAGAGTGTAATAAGCCATATCGAGTTCGCCGAAGCCCAGCTGACGCAGGCAGGCATAAGCTGCGCCGAAACGGCTTGAGCGGATGAAGCGTTCAATCAGCTCGGCCGGCATCTTTTTGCCAGTTTTGTAATGACGGGCAAAGCCGTCGAGATACTCCTTCTCGGTGAGGTAATTCTCATTGAACTGGGAGAAGAGCTCCACGAAGTCCTGATAAACGTTTGTGCCGCTCAGCGTGGAGTAAGTGGTGTTTGCCGACAGACCATGAAGCGCATGACCGAACTCGTGCAGGAAAGTTTCAACCTCATACGGGTTAAGCAGGCTCGGGTCGCTGCCCACAGGCTTGGTGAAGTTGCAAACAATGGAAATGATGGGATATTCGCGGTTGCCTTTCTCATCACGGCTTTCGGGGCGGAATTCCGTCATCCATGCACCGGGAGCTTTGCCGGGACGATAGTAGAAGTCGGCATAGAGAAGACCGAGCAGCTTGCCGTCAGGGCCGACAACGTCAAAGGCTTTTACCTCAGGGTTATAGACCGGCAGACTTTTGTTCTCCTTGAATTTGTAGCCGTAGAGTTTCGTGGCCAGACCAAGAACACCCTTTATGGTGTTTTCAAGCTCGAAATAGGGGCGCATATCCTCATCGTTGAAAGCATAGCGCTCATTCTTCAGCTTGTTCGACCAATAGCTGTAATCCCAGGGATTAAGCACAAAATCATCGCCCTGAGTCTTACGGGCATATTCTGTGATTTCCGCCAGTTCCTTCTGCATGGTCGGTTTGTAGGCGTCGCGCAGCTCCTTAAGGAAGTTCTGCACGGTAGGCACATCCTTGGCCATCTTGCCGTGGAGAGCGTATGCGGCGTAATTGGGATAGCCTAACAGATTGGCAATCTCCAGGCGCACATTGGCTATGTCTTTCAGAATCTGCGTATTGTCGAACTCACCCTTCTGATTGCGCGAGTTGTAGAGACGGTACATCTTTTCACGCACCTCGCGATTGTCGGCATACTTCATCAACGGCGAGTAGCTGGGGAAGAATACAGTGAAGAGATACAGGTCCGGGTCATCTGCTTTTCCTTCAGCTGTGAGGATGGCAGCGGCTTCCTCGCGGGCAGCCTGCTTGACACTTTCGGGAAGACCCGACAGCTGATTGCCGCGAAGCCACAGACGTGCGTCAGGCGACTTCATGCCGTTGGTCAGATTCTGCGCAAAGCGAATCTGCAGGTTGCTGAGCTCTTCAGTCAACTTGGCATAACGCTCTCGGTCTTTGCCGCTGAGGTTGGCTCCGCTGCTCTCAAAGCTGCGGTATGTTTCCTGAATAAGACGGCGCTGCTCAGGGTTGAGCGACGTGTCTTTATCCATATTGTCGTAAACGGCTTTGACACGCTGCCACAGACCTTCGTTGAGCATAATTGCCGTGTAATGGTTGGCCAGAGCCGGTGCCAAACGAGCCTGAATGTTCTGCAGCGTGGTGTCGCCGGTGGCATGTTCCACATTGCCCAGAGCCAACTCAGCACCCGTCAGGAGGCGACCGCTGCGGTCAAGGGCCTCCACGGTGTTCTCAAAAGTAGGAATTGAGCGCTGATTCACAATCGCTGCTATTTCGCGATTCTGCATCTCCATGCCCTCTTTTACAGCCTCTTCGTAGTCCTGAGGTGTAATTTTGTCGAAAGGCAAGCCCTCAACCGCCGTGATGTTACGGTCTTTGGTGAAAAAATCTACCAGAGGATTTGTGCGTCCCTGGGCTTCATTTCCCGTTATTGTCATAATTGATAATGTCGCAAAAGCCGCGACTAAAAATTTTTTCATTGATTATTGTTTCTGTTGGTTTTACTGTTGTTCCCCGTTCGGCAATAAAGCCAGCTTTAATACCTCGTTGAGCGACTTTACATAGTGAAATGTCAAGCCCTCAAGATATTGCTCAGGAATTTTGTTTATGTCTTTCTTGTTCTCGTAACAGAGAATTATCTCTTTGGCGCCCGAGCGCTTGGCAGCAAGGATTTTCTCCTTTATGCCACCTACCGGGAGCACCTTTCCACGCAGCGTCATCTCTCCTGTCATGGCAATGCGCGGACGCACCTTGCGGCCCGTAAGCACCGAAGTGAGCGCCGTGGCTATTGTGATGCCTGCCGACGGTCCATCCTTGGGCACAGCGCCCTCAGGCACGTGGATATGCACATCCTTGGTCGTAAAGATTTCGGCCTTTATGCCAATCTCGTCGGCATGAGCCTTCAGATACTGAAGAGCTATCTGGGCCGATTCCTTCATCACGTCGCCGAGATTGCCTGTCAGAGTCAGTTTCTCGCCTTTTCCCGGCACCAAGGCCGTTTCTATGAACAGCACTTCGCCGCCCACGCTGGTCCATGCCAAACCTGTTACCACGCCAACTTCCGGCTCGTCGCTTATCACATCGGGAATCACCTCTTCCGGACCCATAAACTCATCAATCTCCTTGGGAGTGATGACCTTGGGATATGGTTTGTCTGACGCTTTGAGCATACCTATGCGCCGAATCACTTTCGCAATCTTCTTCTCAAGAAGACGCACACCGCTTTCACGCGTATAGCTCTCGATGATTTTGCGCAGAGCCTCCGGAGTGAATTCTATTTCATCAGCACTGAAACCATGCTCAACAAGCATTTTGCCTACCAGGTGTCGCCGCCCGATTTCTATCTTCTCCTCGGTAACATAACCCGTTATCTCCACCAGCTCCATGCGGTCGAGAAGCGGACGCGATACACCGCTCAGGTCATTGGCAGTCGCTATGAACATCACTCGTGAAAGGTCGTAGTCATAGTCGATATAGTTGTCGTGGAAGTGGCTGTTTTGCTCCGGGTCGAGAACCTCGAGGAGCGCCGTCGACGGGTCGCCCTTGAAATCGTGGCCTATCTTGTCCACCTCATCGAGCACAATCACCGGATTGTTGGTCTCACAGCTCTTCAAGGCCGTTATCACACGCCCGGGGAGAGCGCCGATGTAAGTGCGGCGATGACCGCGAATTTCCGCCTCGTCGTGCATGCCTCCAAGCGAGATGCGTGCATACTCACGCCCCAAAGCGCGGGCAATGCTTTTGCCAAGACTCGTCTTGCCAACTCCCGGAGGACCGTAAAGACAGAGAATCGGCGCACGCATATCATTGCGAAGTTTCAACACAGCCACCTGCTCCATGATGCGTTCCTTTACATCCTCCAGACCGTAATGGTCTTCATCGAGCACCTGACGCACGCGGTCAACGTCAATCATCTGTTTGCCTGTTTTGCCCCACGGCAGAGAGAGGAACGTGTCGAGATATTGATATTGGATGCTGTATTCCGGATTCTGAGCGTTGAAGCGGTCGAGTTTGCGCAGTTCCTTTTCAAAATGCTTGCGCACCTCTTTTGACCATGTCATCTTTTTAGCTCGGGCGGCAAGCTGATTGGCATCCTCATCCTCCACACTTGTGCCCAATTCCTCCTGTAATACCCTCATCTGCTGTTGCAGAAAATGGTCGCGTTGCTGGCGTGTGAGCTGCTCGGCAGTTTTCTGATGAATCTCAGAGCGAATGCGGATAAAACGGAGAGCTTCTGAGAGCTTGCTGTTGAGATTCTGCATCCGCTCCATGACATTGTCAGTCTGGAGCAGACTGATTTTCTCGTCGTTGCTGAATGGAGCGTTATACTGCACGAAAGCGATGTGCATTTCGGGCTCTTCCATGCCTTCCATGCTGTTCAGAATCTCCTTCGTCTCATCGTTGTCAACAACCTTCAACAGCTCGTCGAAAGAGTCGAAATTAGTCTTAATGAGAACGGCGAGCTTCTGCCTGTCTTCCGGTGAATCCGGCAGAATCTCATTTCTGTACTCCATACGGCCCCTCAGATAAGGCGACCGGGTTTTTATAGCCTTTAGTTCCACCCTGGGACCCGTACGGACCAAAACAGATGTTGTGCCGTCGGGCAAATTGAATTTCTTCAGCAGCGTTGCCACCACACCCGTGTCATATAAGTCGCGTCTTGACGGCTGTTCCACGTTGGGATTGCGTTGAGCAACCAAAGCCACAACCTCAGAATTGCTGATGGCATCGTCCACTAACTGCAGGGTTGATTCCCGGCTTATCGTCACCGGAAGAATCATATTGGGAAAAACAGGATAGCCACGCACCGGAATGACAGGCATCCTGTCCATCTCCAGAACGTAGTTCGCATTGTTGTCCTTTGCGTCTATTGCTTCAATTTTTATGAATTTATTTCCCGTATTTGATTTACTCATGTAAATTTTTGCTGTGTGTTTTCAGCCGATTGTCGGAGTCTTACAACCCACCTCTCGACAAACCGGCTTCTCTTCCCTATTTTTTCAACTACAAAGTTACTTTTATTTTTTGATATTTGCAAATAGCTGATTATCTTTGCCATGCCAAACGAAGAGTTTGTTGAGCATCATGAAAGAGCGATATTTCAGGTTTAAGCAATTTGGCGTCCGCCATGATAAAGCGCCTATGAAAGTAGGAGTTGACGGTGTGCTCCTCGGAGCCTGGGCGTATGCCAACGGACTTTCGGTGCTGGATGTCGGTACCGGCTGCGGACTTATTGCTCTGATGATGGCTCAGCGCAATCCTACCGCTCTGATTTTGGGTATAGACGTCCATGAACAAGCCATTGAAGAGGCCCGACAAAATGCTTTCGACACAGAATGGACGGATAGACTGTATTTTGAGAATCACAGTTTTGAAGAACAGGTGAAGCTTGGCGACAGATTCGACGTCGTTGTCAGCAATCCCCCATTTTTCCATGCCGGCGTTTCGGGTGATTTAGACCAACGCCAGACAAGCCGTCATGCTGCCCAGCTGTCGCCTGAATCGCTGTTGATTTCGGCAGAAAAAATTCTGAATCCCGAAGGGAGGCTTGCCATGATAACACCCCGTGACCAACTGCAGACTCTGCTTTCGGTGGCGGCAGAAAATAATCTCAAACCGGCACGACTGACGGAGGTGACGACAGTGGAAGGAAAGGCCGCAAAGCGACTTCTTTCTGAATGGATGTTAAACGATATTCCGGGCTCGGCAGGGCTTGATAAGGGGGCAAATGACGTGGAAATAGAAACGCTGTATATTGAGAAAGGTGAGCCTGGAAAAAGAGTTTTCTCTGCTGAATATAAGGCTTTATGCAGTCCTTTCTATCTCGATTTCTAAGTACTCCTTTTGCCATTTCAATGAAATAAAAAAAGTTAATATCAACTTCCCTGCCAAAATAAAAACCCTTATTGGCACGATTATTGTTAATGGTATAAAGGGAAAGTTATTCCCCTAATCTAATTCTATTATATGACTCATAACTTTGAACAGCAATTCAAGCCAGTAATAGATCGAGCAGTGAGGGAAGCCCGCAGTCTTTCTTCGCCTGTACTCACGTCGGAGCATCTGCTTTTGGGCAGCATGCGTCCGCGCGAAGCTACGATGCGAAGAATTTTCGCCACTCTCAAGCTCCCTGTTGACGAGATGATTACAGAGCTTGAAAATCACATTAAAGAGGAGAATGCCACTTTTGTAGCAGATGCCGATATGCCACATCTGGGCTCGGAGCCTATTCATCCGGCAGCTGTGCGTTATCTTAAGCTGGCATTGGCAGAGGCGCGCCGCATGCGCAGTCCCGGCTTATTCGGGGCACATCTTTTGTTGGCGCTTATTCACGATCCGCGATCTCTTGACAATGAATTCCTGCGTGAATTCAAACAAAAATATCTGAATTTTGATATTTCTATGAGCATGAATAATCCATTCTCAGAGGAAAACGGTGGATTCCCAAGCGCAGGTTTCCAGGCTGAAGATGAAGATTACGATGAAGAAAACGAACAGCCTCGCCGTCGGTCCGGAAGGAAAGGTGATTCCGACAAACCTTCGTCGTCAACTCCGGCTCTCGACAAATATGGTGTTGACATGACCGCCAATGCCGCTGCCGGAAAACTCGACCCGGTGGTAGGCCGCGAGCGCGAGATTGAGCGCGTGGCGCAGATTCTCAGCCGCAGAAAGAAGAATAATCCAGTGCTAATCGGCGAACCCGGTGTGGGTAAATCGGCCATTGTTGAAGGTCTGGCGCTGCGCATTGTGCAGAAGAAGGTATCGCGCATACTCTTCGATAAACGCGTTGTGGCTCTGGATATGGCTTCGGTGGTTGCCGGCACTAAATATCGCGGACAGTTTGAGGAACGCATCAAAGCAATTCTCGACGAGCTGAGCGGACATCCGGAGATTATACTTTTCATTGATGAGCTTCATACCATTGTGGGAGCCGGTTCAGCCCCCGGTTCCATGGACGCAGCCAATATGCTCAAACCGGCGCTGGCTCGCGGCGATATACAATGTATAGGCGCAACAACGCTTGACGAATACCGCCAGAACATTGAGAAAGACGGTGCCTTGGAGCGTCGTTTCCAGAAAGTGATGGTTGAAGCCACAACGCCTGAGGAGACGTTAGAGATTCTCAAGCAGGTGAAGAGCAAATATGAAGAGCACCACAACGTATGTTACAGCGATGAGGCTCTTCAGGCTTGCGTAAATCTGACGGAGCGTTATGTGAGCGACCGCACTTTCCCCGACAAAGCGCTTGACGCTCTTGACGAGGCCGGTTCGCGCGTACATATCTCCAACATTCTGGTTCCGGAAGAGATTGAGAAGCTGGAACAGAGCGTTGAAAAGGCTCATGAGGAGAAGCTCAATGCCGCCAAAAACGAGCAGTATGACCTTGCCGCAGAGATGCGCGACAAAGAGACTGAACTTCGCAATAAGCTGGCCAATGCGCAGGAAGAATGGAAGAAGAGTCTTGAAAATGACCGTCAGCCTGTGGGTGAAGAGCAGGTGGCAGAAGTTGTGGCCATGATGACAGGCGTGCCTACTGCCCGTATTGCTCAGGCCGAAGGCTCTCGTCTGCTGAAGATGCCCGAAGCGCTGAAAGGTGTGGTTATCGGTCAGGATGACGCTGTAAGTAAAATTGTAAAGGCTATACAGCGCAACCGTCTCGGCCTGAAAGACCCTGAGAAGCCAATTGGCGTTTTCATGTTCCTTGGTCCTACCGGCGTTGGTAAGACTCATCTTGCCAAGAAGCTCAGCGAGTATCTGTTTGATTCCACCGATGCTTTGATTCGCATTGACATGAGTGAGTTTATGGAGAAATTCACCGTCAGTCGTCTGGTGGGTGCGCCTCCGGGATATGTGGGGTATGAAGAAGGGGGTCAGCTCACCGAGAAAGTACGCCGCAAACCCTATTCGGTGGTTCTGCTTGACGAGATTGAAAAAGCGCATCCCGATGTGTTTAATCTTCTGCTGCAAGTGATGGACGAAGGGCGTCTCACCGACTCGTTAGGCCGCCACATCGACTTCAAGAATACGATTCTGATTATGACCAGCAATGTCGGGTCGCGTCAGCTGAAGGAGTTTGGCCACGGTGTGGGCTTCAACACCGGCACTCCCGACTCAGAGCAGACTCACAGCGTCATCAACAAAGCTTTGAGCCGCGTTTTCTCGCCTGAGTTCCTCAATCGTATTGACGATGTGGTGATGTTCGAGAGCCTGAAGCGCGAAGACCTCGTGAAGATTATCGACATAGAGCTGCGCGGTTTCATCAGCCGGATGGATAAACTCGGTTATCATCTTGAGCTTACCGATGCTGCCAAAACGTTCCTGGCCGACAAGGGCTACAACCCTCAATATGGTGCCCGTCCGTTAAGCCGCAGCATTCAGAAGTATCTTGAGGACCCGTTGGCAGAACTTCTTCTGGAGCGTAATGCCGCTCATCTGCCCGGCACGAAGGTTGACGTAGACCATACGGAAGGTTCTGACGAACTCACACTGACAGCGTCGGAGAATAATGCCGAAAGCAGCGAATCTGCTTCCTGATTGAACAGACAGTGAAATTAAATATGTAGGAGATAAACACCTTGAAATGAGGGTTTATCTCCTACTTCTGTTTATGTGTTACCGCAAATTAGCGGACTATTTCTTTGCGAACTGTGCCGTCGCTGTAGCGGAAGATGTTTACGGCGCCGCGTACAGGTTCGCTTATGCGTATGCCTTCAATGGTGAAGATGCCAATGAGCCGGCGTTCAGCCTCGGCGTCCAAACCGGCAACTGAAGCGTCATCTTCCTTGATTGTCTGGAAGAGCTTCCAGCCTCTTGCCGACTGATATACCTCAAGGCTTCCTTTGGGCACATAAAGGGTGCAATATGTGTAAATGCTGTCACCCTGCCAGTCTGTGTAATCGGCAAAGATTTTATTAGTGAGGTCTTCGCGGATATTCGGCGGGGTTGTCATCTTGGCCGTTACAGAGGTAAAGGAATTGCGGAACAGAGAGCGGGCGCCTAAGGTGGTCAGAGTGGAAGGCAGCACCATGGACTTCAGGTAGGGATTGACGGATATGCCGAGCTGCTGAATCTCAACCAAACCCTCGGGGAGAGAGATGCTGTCGAGAGCTGTGCTGTTGAAGGCACTCTTGGCAATAACGCGTGTTCCGGTGCCGATAACGGCCTTTCTGAGCTTTTTGCATTGATTGAAACAGCCCTGTCCAATGGTGTCGACATGATTGGGTATTACGATGGAAGTTAATGGCGTGTTGTAGAAAACATTCTGTCCTAAATGACGCAGCCCGTCGGGCAGTTCCACCTGTTTGAGTTTGGTCATATAGAAAGCGCCGTTGTCGATCCAGGTTACCGAAGCCGGAATAGCCACAGTGCTGAGCGCCGTGTTGGAGAACATATCTCTGGGTATCACTGTAAGTCCGTCGGGCATTGAGATGTCGGTCAGCGCAGAGCATGACTGGTAAATGCCTTTACCCATTTTCACATTAGCAGTGGGTATGTTGGCTTTTTTCAGAGCTTTGCATTGCATGAAAGCCGTATTGCCGATGGTTGTTACAGAAGTGGGAAGGTTGATTTCCGTAAATCCTGTGTTGGCGAAAGCTGATGCACCAATCTCTTTCAGAGCAGAGGTGAAGGACAGAGAAGCAAGCTTGGTGCAACCCGAAAAGGCGCGCTGGCCGTAAGAAGTGATATTGTCGGCACCCTGCACCGTTGTCAGCGCGGTACAGTTCTCAAAAGCCGACTCCCCTATCGTAGTCAGAGAGGAAGGCAGAGAGAGCATCTGTAAAGTCTTGCCGGTGAAGGCAGAGCCGCAGATATGAGTCATGCCCGGAGCGATGGTTACCGATTCAGGGGATTGTCCCGGACAAAGCACAATACAGTGTTCAGTGTTGTTCACCAGGATGCCGTTGGTGTAGGAGAAATGAGTGTTGGCAGCCGCGAGACTCAGACCGACGAGCGTTTTATTGCCCTAGAACACACATTCGCCGAAATGCGTAAGAGAAGCCGGCAGGGAGATGAACGTCAGTTTGCTGTTTTGGAAAGCATAGTTACCTATCGACAGCAGACCCTCGTTGAGATACACCGTGTCAAGCTTTGAGTCCATGGCGAAGGCCTCATTGCCTATCGTTTTGATGTTTGCTCCCATGTACGCGGCCACCGTTGACGAAGAGCTGCGGAAAGCCTTGTCAGCAATAGCCACAACCGGATAGCTGGCATTGTTGTATTCTATGACGTCGGGAATACGGAGTGTGTCTATTTTTTCGCCCTTTACGAAGCTGACAATGGTGGCTTCGCCGTTAGATATAGAATAGTTGAGACGATTGGCGGTGAAAGTTTGTGCCACGAGAGGCATTGTCATGCCCACAGCGACCATTGCTACAAGGAGCATACGCCGCAGATGAAGTTGTAGAATTTTCCTCATATACTTGATTCGTTATTGATTACATTGAAGTGCCTGATTCATAGTAGGTTAAGAATAAATGCCGTTTCCAAATTGAGCATTTCATTTCACTCCTTTGTATGCAAAAAAACCTACACTCGAATACAGATTTCGCCCACAAAGTTACTAAAAAATCTGAAACCCACCCGCATCCGACCCTGCCTCTTCCCTCTTCTCACACCAGTTATCATGATATTCCCTTATAATTCCTTATTTTTGCACTATAAATCACACCTTCTTTGTCGCATTATCGGGTGAGGTGCTTGTTGTGATTTACTTTGGATTTATTATTTTTGCACTATAAATCACACCACAATATTTGTATCTGTCTGATATATAGACACTTACAGTGATTTATAGGATTATAAAAAGCTCCTCGTAATGGGGAGCTTTTTTAATTGAGATACGCGTTTTACTCGTGTTTGTCCGGCGCTTGCTTTTCAGAATAATTCGAGTTGTATAGCATCCGGGATGGGTGGTGTCTTCTTTTTCCCTTCAAAAAGGATTATCTCACGAAACTGTCGCTCGGTGATGGTTATGATGCAGACTTTGCCTTCTTCTGGAAGGCTATTCTTGATTCTTTTTACATGCACATCTGTATTTTCGCGTGATGCACAATTCCTGACATATATAGAGAATTGAAACATGGTGAAACCATCTGCAATCAGACTTTTACGAAAGTCGGTGGCTGCTTTCCTTTGTTTCTTAGTCTCTGTGGGAAGGTCGAACATGATTAATATCCACATAAGCTGATAAGAGCTGATACGATCAAATGATATATAATGTGCCATTGATTAAAATCAATCTATTGTGATACGAGGATAAGCAATCTTCCGGCTCTCTTTTGAGAAACATTTTGCAAGTGAGGCCGTGGTGTAAGATGCTGCTACAAGCAGAGGTCGAACTATTTTCCCAAAATGAACATCAAGTGTGGGTATTGAAAGCAATATCTTTTTAGCTTCTTTGTCAAGACCGCCAGTCATTTTATATTTATAGACCATATCGGCAACCAACACATCAACATAAGGGCGGTAAGGCTCCATGATGTCATCGGCAAGACAGTTGGCGTTATACTTGTTTGAATGATGAATGCCGATTAATGGGATAAGTCCGCTGCCCACAATGCTTCGTGCAATGATGGCTCTCAAAATGGCATAACCATAATTGAGAAATGAGTTAATGGAATCTTCTCCATCTTTATCTCTCCTGAAGCCACCTGTTTCCGGGAACATATTTCGCCAATAATATGCCGCTGCCCTACCCTCAAGATTATCTGAATCACCGCTCTTTACGCCGGTGCTCCATTTGAACATATTGCCGGTTTCAACTCCTGCAACTTTACCGAGGACGACGCCCTGATTGAATATTTTGGCCGCCACAGTCTGTTGCCATAATTGTTTCTTTAAAGGAAGGGAAGCCTGAATTTGAGCTATGGATTTCTCCGATTGCAATGTATTAGCCTGCAATGGGAGTATCATGTTAATGGGCATGTGGCGGGAGTCACAAAATATGACTCCCACATTGTTCTCCACAAGATGAGAAATTAATGCGGATGTAAGAGTTACCTGTCCGCTTTCTATCATTATGATGCCTATGTCTTCTATAGGGCGTGTTATAACCTCCTCTTCATTCGTGACAGGATTCTCCCGCCGTATCACTAACTGTTTAAGTTTATACGACAGATAAGCTTTGTTGGAGAATGTCAGTGTCTTTTTTATCATGACTGTGTCAGGTTTTCTAAATCTATCTCTCCAAGTATAGATACGCTAACCTTACGGGGATTGAGCGCAAGTAAAGCCTGAATAGATCCAATTCTATGGAACATCTTCATCTCTTTATCTCCTTCTTTTATTTGTGCAGTTGTGTCGGTGTGGAATTTGAAGTTATAATCTTTTGAGCCTAATTTCCATACCCGATAGAGGTGCTTATTGATGGCTGCGATATCATGTGCTGATATTGCGTCATTCCATTCATCGTCGCTCATGCCGAGTACTAACATCTCATTCCTCTGCAAGCTCATAAGGAACTCAGAATTGCGAGGGGGTAGAGATTCGGCAATGGCACGGATGTCGTTATTCTCGTTCATCTCGGCTATGCGGTCCCAGACAGCAGCCGGGTCATGAACAAAGACAGGTACGCCGTATCTTTTTCGCAATATGCCGTTCCAGAAAGAGACCACAGATTCTATTATTTTGCCGTCGGGCAAACGATAGAACGCCAAATGATGGTTGTTTCGTGTCTGAGAGAAGCCGATTTCCTTGCCTGACGCATCTTTTCTGACACACGCCAGTGAGTCGGGTTTTAATCCGGTGAAGCAACGGACATTGCGTATGGCACATTTCCCCTCAGCATCAGAGCAGATGGGATTTTCCGCTATGCTTTTTACAAAGTCTTTGGCTCCGACTTGTTCAAAGCGCTCCCGGAACTTTTGTCGTATGGCCGGATCGATGATGCTGTCTATATCTTTTTGTGTCTTGATGCTGTCAACTCTATAGTTGATTACGAATTCTCTACGGAAGCAGTCGGCTTGCTCTATGGTTCGCCCATTGACTTCGAGAGGCTTTTTCTTAAGTTGTTTCAGAGTGGCGCTGACATTACCGTCATTAGTGGCGAGGCGTTCGAGAACAGCCGTGCGGATATCGTCATCGGCAATAGCTTCTGGATTCTTAAATATGTATTTCAAATCCTTTTTCCCATCCTGAACTTTGATTTGTCCGTAGACATATTCTTTTGTCAGGGCTGCCCGGGGAACGAGTATCCCGGTCTGTACACATTTGCGCACACCATTGCGTCTGACGTAACGCTTACCGGGTGTGGAAAGCTTCTTGCCGGCTTTGAAGGAGACAGAGATGTTGTCGACAGCTTTCTTGACTTCAGACACAGATAAATGAGGCTGCTGAGCGGCCCATTTCTCCAGATTCATCTTGCCGAACTCTTTATTGGCAGAGGCATTAAGATTGTTGAGCCTTTGTATATAGCCTTGACGGGTAAGGGCTATGACGAGTGCATCTATGGCGTGATGCCGGTGATCTTTGCGTTTTGTCCAGTCTTTGATTCGTTGGGCGGTATGTGTTTGTCCGTGAGTGGTATATTCCACATCCTCAACAAGTTCGGCCTTTTGATACTTGGGCAGGTTGAGATCATGGAGGATATCGTCGTAGCCCCACACATGGCGGAAGAAACTTGTTACGGCACCTGAGGAGGCATATACATTTCTGAACGAGGCTGAGAGAATCTCAATAGCCTTTTTGGCTATATACTGGCTTTGCCTTAAATCGCGCTCAATAAAATCAGAGGGAATTTCTGAGGCCGACATCTTAAGTCGCTTGAGTTTCCCTTTGGAGATTTTGTTGTCTTTGCAGAGCTGCTCAATGCGGTCGAGATATTCGTTGAATTTCTCCTCGCTTTGGGTCTTCATAAAGTCGTAACCGGTCAAGTTGCCCTTGGCCGCGTTACATTCGCGGCATGAACATACCTTATTGGTGAAGCTGTCGTCGAACAGACGCGAGCGCGGAATGATATGCTCAACCTCGTAGCCATGGCCCTCAATGAATTGAGAAGGCGTTACCACAGCTCCGCAATAGATACATTTGTTGTCCGTTTCCCTGAGCATACGCATTTTCTGAATTCTGCGCCGGGTGGGAGAAATGTTAAGTTCGGAAATCATATTCGCAAGCATCAGGTTCTCTCTTTCCTGTTTGTTGATGCGGATTGTGGTTTCGGCTCTGTGTTCCTTGTTCTGCTTGAGTTCGCGGGCAAGTTCCACCCTCACCTCGTCTATTTCTCCAAACCTGTCGAGGATGGCGTTGGAGAGATTGATGGTCTGGTTGAGTATTTTTTCCACAAGAGGCTGACGGAGTTCTCCTTTATTAAGGCGTTCGAGGCGGGGTTTGAGTTCGCGCTCTGAGTTCTCCTCCTTGGTGATGTAGTTGGAATGATTAACACCACACATTGCGCAAGCATCGCTGTAACCGTATCCTTGCATTAAATACGGAAGTATGCGCCTGATGAACTTTGCCGACTTGTTGGCATATCCCTCTTTAACAAAGTCGAGGGCATAGAGCCTTTCGAGAGTTTCGGGGTCGTTGATACCGAATTTGGCGCCAAGACAGTTGAACAGTTCCTCCTTGTTGGATATAGAATAAAGAGTGTGCCACAGAAGGAAGAGTGGCTCGTTGAGATAAGCGAGGTCAATAACCGGTTCGAGGGCTCCGGAGGTTTTGTCCAGCTTTTCGGTGATTTTGAGGTCAAACCGCAGCAGATTCTCCCCGTTGGGCAGATTGGCCAGGGCTTTCGCTATGCTGCAATAGGTTTTGTTGCCTGCTATGCCTTTTGCCAACGACATATCAGATTTGAAGCCGTCGACGCGTTTTAGCCCTATGAGTTCAAGGAGTTTGGTTTCGGTGAGACGCTCGTTGGTGTTGAGGTAATTGAAGATTCTCTGTTTCTCCTCCTCGTTAAGAATAAATTCAGGTTGCTGTTTTCTGTAGTCAAGGGGCAGATTTTCGATGTCATCGAACAGCGATGGCGCCACGGCAGCTTTCCTGCGTTTAAGACGGGAATTGACAAGACGAATGTTGTTGATGGCCTCATAAATCCTGCAAACTTGTGCCAAAGGCGAGGACTTTGGTGTTACTTTAGGTCCGCCGTCAACCTCCTTGCCGGCAGAGTTTTTGAAGACCCGCTTCTCAAAATCGCAATACGATACGAGATGCTTGCATGACTTCAGAGGGCGCTGATAGAAAATCAGATTCCTGAGCTCAGCAACATTTTCGGTTGTGAGCAGTTGCGGATAGAATTCCCCCTGAGCGCTTATTATGGAATCGAATTCCTCGGCATAGGCATTGCGGGGGAATACCTCCTCTTTGATTCTATAAGTGTAATGTTTTTTGCCCCGCACGGTAGTACACTCTGATGCTTTCAGCTTGGTGTAGAAGAACTGTCCTACCGTTTGATTGAGATTTTTAATCTCCGCAAAGCGGTTGTTTACGCGGGCTACATATTCGGTCTGTTTAGAGTCAGACATATCAGATTTTGCATGTCGATATCCCCGTCGCTGATTGATATGGAGCAAGACTCTGGCAATTTCTGACGTTGACAGCTTTGTGCCCGGAGTGGCGGCATCGCTGCGCAACTTCCATGTTTCAAGAGGATTGAGGGGTGGGAATTTTTCATCCGGTTTTATCATTCCCGTCTCAACGAGGAAGGCCCTCAGCTTGTCGCGACGCTGCTGATAGCGATCAAGACATTTGCGGGCAGTGCGCCTGAAAGTGCGTTGTGTGCAAGGAGTTTCACCTTTACCGGCTGAGAAGTCGGATGCTTCGTTGTTATCGTATTGTATGATGCGGCTTCCGTTGCCAAGGAGTTGGATGTCGTTGGGATTTTCAACGTTGGTATCAATTACAGCCCATCCTATTGATGCTGTGCCGAGGTCAAGTCCGAGTACTTTCATAATATAGAATTTTATTTGCCTGATATGTGGCGGTTAATTTTTACAAAGTTAATAAATAAAATTGGATTTTCAAGCATGAATAATTTGCATTATTAATTTTTTCGTTGTAATTTTGTAGCGCAAAAATAAACCAAAGCAAATCACAATAAGGATTATTCCGTTGTGAAAACATTCGGGGAGGGAAGCCGTAAGGTTTCTCTCCCGTCTTTTTCTCACCATTTCTGAAATTATTGTTTTAGGTGTTCTTATTTCCTTGAGATGAAATCGGTTAGGGGTACTTTTGGATTAAAATTGGGGAGGAGGGGAAGAAAGGGGTTAGAGATATTTTTTAAGCATGGATAAATAATGCTGTCGATAGGTGTTGTAATTGGGGATATTGTGTCTTTATTACAAACTTTTAACGCTAAATTTGCAGATAATTATGCTCATTTATGAAACGATTTCTTAATCCTGCTGATGATGAACTAAAGGTGTTGCCTTTAAGGGTATGTGACGGTTCCCCTTATCCTCTTAGTCGCACAAATATTGACAAACTAATCAGCCTGAGTCATATAGAGGAATATTCTAATGGAGAATTGATTATGAAGGCCGGTGAGATTTTTACATGTCTGGCCATTGTCATATCCGGCATTACGAGGGGTTTGGCACAACGAAGGTAATAGGGAAAAGACTCTCTATTTCGGTTTGGAAGGCACTGTCTGTATGTCGATGCACGGTTATATGTACGATTTTCCGGCCACAGAAAACCGCGAAGCCTGTGGGCCGGTAAGGATGCTTGTTATCAACCGTGACGATTTAAACCGCTTTATGGCAGCTAATGCGGAAGTGTATAAATGGTTTCTTGGCCGGCTGATGATCCAACTCTATTGCTTTGAGAACAAGAATAAAATACTGCGTGGCTCAGCTGAAGAGCAATACCGGGCTATAGTTGAGCATCGGCCTGACATAGATAACAAGGTGCCTCTCAAGCATATAGCATCATACATTGGTATCACACCCCTACATCTGTCGCGCATCCGTGGGCGCAAAAAATAGCAATGATGTTTAAAGAAAGGGTGCATCATAATCGAATTACGATACACCCTCGGGATTCACCTAAAAGCTAACATTGGGGCTGTCAGACTCAGCGCCTTCTATGTTTTGTTAACGACAGTTTGCGGGCACCATCACCTTGCGTACAGAGCCGTCGCTCATGCGCAGAATGTTGACTGTGCCGGGTGTCATTTCGGGTAAACGTCTTCCTGTGATGTCGTAAATCTCAACTACCGTAGGCTCATCCATGAACTCGGGTTTTACTCCGGCATCGCCTAGAATCTTTGTAAACTTACCCCAGATTGGATGCTGCTTATAGGCTTCCAGACTGCCTTTCTGCACATGCAGAGTGATGATGTCATAACGGGCGTCGTCTGTAACATCACCATTGGGGGCCGGAGGAGTGGCAGGAAGCATGATAAGATCTTTCTGCGCAATATTTGATCTGACGAACAGCGAACCGACACTAACCACGGTGGACGGTATTGTCAGGCTTTTCATCTTATAGTTACCTGCTAATCCTATTCTGCCTATGGTAAGAAGTCCTTCGTTAAGATGGATTTCCTCCAGAATCGTATTGTACTGAATACCTGCTTCTTTTATCTCTTTGAGATTAGGAGAAGTGGTAACAGATTTCAGGTTTTTGCAATCTACAAAAGTGAATTCATCAATTACAGATACCAGCGGAGGGAGCGTAATTTCGGGACCTATTTTAGTGTTTTCGAAGGCCATGCCGCCAATAACTTCTACCGTTTCAGGAAGATTGAAATTGGTTATAGGACAATCTGTTAAAGCTGAACGACCGATTTCGCGCAGAGACGCAGGGTAGTTGATTTCTTTCAGTGCCCTGCAGTGGTTGAAAGTCTGTTTGGGGATATATGTCAAGTTGTCGGGCAAAATCACTTTCTGCAGTGAATCGCAATAATAGAATATGGATTCACCTAAATTGGTGGCGGATGCAGGCACACGTACTTCTTTCACCAGTTTATTTCCGTAGAAAGCGCTTGTGGCAATCTCTTTGACACCTTCTGGCAGAACTATTTTTGTGTTCTTACTGCAGCTGGTAAAAGCCTGATATTTGATTGCGCGTACCGAAGGAGGAAGTATTATCGAAGTTAGGCCGCTATACTGGAAGGCCATTCTGCCGATTTCCTGCAGCTTGGTGACCCAGTTAACAGTTGCCAGATTATCTGTATGATAAAAGGCACATTCACCTATTGTTATGACATCGTTGAGATTGATGCCTGTCATCTTGGTCATGCCGTAGAAGACGTATGGAGCTATTGTCTCGACACCTGCGGGTACAGTATATTCTGCGTTCTGCGCTACCACAATAAGCAGAGTTTTGCCGTCTTTGCTGAGTATGTTGTTGTCAACCAACTTCAGAATGGGGTTAGCGGCATCTAAGGTGATTGTGGCGAGGTCAGGACAGTAGCCGAAGCAACATTCTCCTATGTTTTTCAGTCCGGCACCTATGTGGAGAGTCTTCAGACCCATACGGCAGAATGCTTCGTCGCCTAAAGTCCTAACAGAGGCCGGCAAAACGAGTCCTTTTACTTTGTATGTGTTGCGCATTGCAAAAGGAGCTACCCTAATTACACCGTCAGGGATGGTGTATGAGTCGGCCGCTATGCCGGCGCCGGAGAAGAGAAGCGTCTGACCGTCTTTGGAGAAGACTACGCCATTCACCACCTTGAAATAAGGATTGGCAGCGGATATTGTGATTGTGTCCAGGTCCTGTGTATCGCGAACAGGGTTTACACCCAGGTAATTCACGCTGGCGGGAATGTGGAATGATTTCAGACCCGACGAGTAAAAGGCAAATGTCCTGATAGCCTCTAAACCTTCGGGAAGCTCTATCGATTCGAGTGCGTAGCAGTCTTGGAATGATTTGCCGCCTATTACCTTCATCCCTTTGGGGATATTGATTGAGAACAGCTGCTTGTTTCCTTGAAATGCACAGGAGTCGATTACCTGCACATATTTGCCGAGAACGACCTTTTTAATCCTGTCGTTGCGGTAGTTAGCGTCAGGGCCGATGGCCGTTACCTTGTAGACTGCGTTTTTATACACCAGGCTGTCGGGGATGTTGGCCGTGGAGGAGATGTTGCGCAGATTGGTGACGGTGGCCTCCTTGGTATCGGTGTTCAAGCCATAACCGATGTCATCTTGCTCGAAGTTGATGATGCGTGACCATCCTTGCTGAGGCAACAGTAGTGCTGAGGCGGTGATAGCCATTGTTGCCAGCACTTTTGCTGTGAATGTGGATTTTTTCTCATAGTGAGTGTTTTTGTTGATAAGTGTGAGAATTCTTATTTGGATATAGTAATATGTCCGAAAGCAAAGGTAATGGAGATAAAAGATACATCAGCCTCCCCGGAGTTGGTTTAACATTTCAGAAGTTCATTTATAAACCTATGTAAAGTGAATTTTCAACTGTTTGCGCAAATCCAGAATTATTTGAACGCGAAATGGCAATGCCTTAAGAGCTTATTTTCATAAGCGAAAGGGTGAAAAGAAAGAAGGATGCGCCAAATGGTGTCGGCACATCCTTCCGGGTGTTTTATGTTTGGGGAAATCTCTTTCTGTGAAGAGGCTTTCTAAGAGCTTTAGTCTTCTTTGGGCAAAGCCACGGCGCAATAGAATTTGCGTTTGGTGGATTCTTTCAGGCCTGTAATCCACATTACCGGCTCTGACTCGTCGTCGTTGATGATTGACAGATAAGCCTTGCGGAAGTCCTGTTCGGAGTTTACGGGCATATCATTTACGGTGAGAATGATGTCGCCTTTCTTGATGCCTTCGGCAGCTAGCAGGCTTCCTTTTTCTACCTCAGTGATTTTAATGCCGTGGCGAACGTTGTACGTCTTCTTCTCTGCATCCGTAAGAGGCTCAAACTTGGCGCCAAGCATACTGTATTCGCGATGAACCGTTACAGAGGCTTTGCCGTGAGAGTCTTTGAGGGTAGCTGAGCGGGTTACCAGCTTGTTGTTGTGGTAATATTTTACCGTGATGGGGTCGCCGGGACGGAGGGTAGACAGACGTTCCTGCAGCTCGGGGAAGGTATGTATAGGCGTGTTGTTTACACCTACTATCACGTCGTTTTGCTCTAATCCGAGGTCGCTTCCCGTTGATCCTTCTTCCACTTCCATTACTACTACGCCGTTAGTGGTGGCAGTGATTTTCAGCTCTTTAGCCAAAGCGGCATCAAGAGCGCGGCAGGTAATGCCGAGCATGCCGCGTTGCACGCTGCCGTAGGTCTTGATGTCGGTTACCACTTTCGACACTATTGAGGTGGGAATAGCGAATGAGTAACCTGTATAAGAACCGGTGCGCGAATATATGGCGGCGTTAATGCCTATGAGTTCGCCATTGAGATTTACCAAAGCGCCGCCCGAGTTGCCGGGATTAATGGCAGCGTCAGTCTGCAGGTAGCTTTCAATGCCCATTTTGCCATTGTTGCGTGCGCCTGCCAGAGCGCGGCCTTTGGCGCTGATGATACCGGCTGTTACGGTTGAGTTCAGGCCGAAGGGATTGCCGACAGCCAGTACCCATTCGCCTATCTTCACATCGTCGCTGTTGCCGAAGGTTATCGGCTTGAGGTTCTTGGCGTCTATCTTTATCAGAGCGAGGTCGGTAGCCTCATCGCTGCCAACGAGCGTTGCTGTGTATGTGGAGTTATCGTTGAGGAGTACTTCCAGTTTCTCGGCGCCTACCACAACGTGATGGTTGGTAACTATGTAACCGTCGGCTGAGATGATGACGCCCGAGCCTGTGCCGGTTTGCTGCGGTTCCTGTTTCTGTTTCTTGCGGGGCTGAGGCTGTTGCTGCTGAGGCATGCCGAAGCCGAAGAAATCAAAGAAATCGCCAAACGGATTGAAGTATTGTTGCTGACGCGGGGTCTCGTAACTTTGTATGCAAACCACTGAGTTGACCGTTTTCTCGGCGGCTACCGTAAAGTCTGTCTCAAACGAGGGTGTATGAGCAGTTTGTATGAACCGCCCATCCTGAGCCATAGCTGTACCGGTGCCTAATGCCGCGCAAACAGCTGCACTTATCATCAGCATCCGGCCAAATGTTTTTCTTCTCATATATGTGATGTTTTGGTCTATATTCAAGTGTTAATCGGGTTTGTTAACATATATATAATGCAAAACTCGTTCCAATATTACAGCCTGTTTTGCACCTGACTGTAATTTTAGTATTAATTAAGAATAGCGCCGTTTAAATGTAAATTAATGTAAAGGATTGGGGGCTCATTCAGAATGAAACTCCAAATATTATTTGCGCAAAGTCAACATGATTAATGTCGAGTTGCTGCTCGCTTACCACCGTTCTGTCAAGGTGGTAAAAGCTGTAAGCGAGCATTATATAGGCGCTCACCAGCCGACTGCGTTTAAGCATCATGCCGAGGCCTGTGGAGCAGAGAAAGCCGCCTTTGTTTCTGCCTGAGTTCACCGTGTTGAACGAATATCCGGCTTTCAGGTTGAAGAAGAAGTTGGAGGGCTTGGTGCGGAAGCTTGTACTTATCACGCCGTAGAACGGAATGAATGTGTTGGCATTGCTCACAGAACGCTGCACACCTAAGCCAACGCCTATGATACGAAACAGACTGTTGGTGTATCCGCAATTCAGATGTGCATCGAAAGTAGTGAGGTCATTGCCGGTGAGATCCACAGATGAACCCACCTCTGCACCCCAAGTTAAATGTTTGGATTTACCCGGCCGCCGCGCGTCGGGGAAGAGAGAACCTATTTCGTTGCTTGAATCAAAAGCTGCCGTGCTGTCAGCCTTTTCATCTGCAGCTGCCGTAAGCGCAACAGTGAAAAGGAGAAGAAGTATCGACAGCAAACGCTTCATATCATCATGCGCCTTAACTATGCTCTGTTATTCGCCGAGATAAGATTTCAGCAGACGGCTTTTCTGGCCTTTGAGGCGGCGTATGGCCTTTTCTTTTATCTGACGCACACGTTCGCGTGTCAGGTCAAATTTGGCACCAATCTCCTCAAGAGTCATCTCCTGACAGCCTATGCCGAAGAACATCTTCAGAATATCGCGCTCACGGTCGCCAAGCTGCTGAAGGGCTCTGTTTACCTCTTTGGCCAGTGATTCCTGATTCAGACGAGTGTCTGCCATGGGACTGTCGTCATTCACCAGCACATCGAGCAGCGAGTTGTCCTCTCCGTCAACGAAGGGAGCGTCAACGCTGATATGGCGGCCTGACACTTTCAGCGTATCAGCCACTTTGTCGGCGGCAAGATCCAGACGCTCGGCCAGCTCCTCTGCGCTGGGTCTGCGTTCGTGTTCCTGTTCAAAGCGACTTAATTCCTTGTTTATCTTATTGAGTGAGCCAACCTGATTCAGAGGCAGTCGCACTATGCGGCTCTGCTCTGCCAAGGCCTGGAGAATTGACTGACGAATCCACCATACAGCATAACTTATGAATTTGAATCCGCGAGTCTCGTCAAATTTCTGGGCAGCCCGTATCAGCCCGAGGTTTCCTTCGTTGATTAAGTCAGGAAGGCTCAGACCCTGGTTCTGATACTGTTTTGCCACTGATACCACGAAGCGGAGATTGGCCCTGGTGAGCTTGTCAAGAGCCTTGCGGTCGCCCTTGCGGATGCGCTGGGCAAGCTCTACTTCCTCCTGTACGGATATCAGCTCTTCTCTGCCTATTTCCTGAAGATACTTATCGAGAGAGGCGCTTTCGCGGTTGGTGATGGACTTGGTTATCTTTAGTTGACGCATATAGGGTATTCCAAAAATTATGCAAATTTAATGCTTTTTGGTGGTTTGGGCAAATCCACTCTTAAAGTTGATGATTCAGTTGCCCGAAAAGTTCGGAAAAATGTGGATGGATTATGGCTGGCGGCCAAAAAGAGAATGTGTCGTTGCTGACTCATTCTCTTTTAGAGGCCAATGCCAATTTTTTACCTTTGAGGGAGACCCGAAAATTATTGGGGGAATTTTCAGGCAATTTTACCCGGCAAAGTTGAGATTAAGCTAAATCTGCTTACTCTTTGTTTTATTCAGCTTTCTCTTCTTCCTTCTCTTCTCCCTTCTCCTCTTCTTTGGCTGCGAAGGTGGTGAAGCCGGCGCCAATCAGCAGATTATACCAGCTGAAGAGTTTGCGAATGTCGCTGTCATAAACGCGATCGCGGTCGAAATCGGGAACTATGGCACCGAAGGTCTCTGCCAGTTTGCCCTCTTTCTGTAATTTCTTGTAATCTATTTCTTTACCCTCGAAGTGGCTGTATACGCGGTCCAGGATATCGCCGAGAGGGGTGTCGCCCTCATCAGTATACATTGCTATGTCGCCAAGTGCCACAATCTTGTCGCGTCCGGTGGCCGGGAAACGTTTGTGGGTCGTGATGTCTTCTACCAAGATCATGTTTTTGCCCTGACCTTTGATTTCAAAAAGTCCGGGACGACCGGTTATTGAAAGTATTTTCTTCAACATTTTGGTAAGTGTTGGTTGTATGATTCTAAAATTTCAATCAGCGTGTCTGCCTGCTGCAGCAGCGAGCGCTCACTGTTGTTGTATATGGGATAGCAATCCACCTTAAGGTCCTCAAGCAGGGCCGTTTCCTCAGCCTGCGCCTCAATGCGTGAAAATATCTCCTGACGGTTGAGTTGGCTGCGACACACCACATTGCGGATGCATTGCTCATGGGGCGTTATGATTCTGCAAACGGCGTCGCATTGCTCTGCAATACCCGACGAAGCAAGTATGGCGCTTTCCACAAACTTAATGTTCCTCTCAGAAGGCTCTTCTGCCCATTCTATTAACCGAAGCTTTACTGCCGGATGCACAATGGCGTTCAGCTTAAGAAGCATTTCGGGATTATGGAACACCTTTCTTGCAAACTCCTTGTTGCCCAAAACGTGGACTCCTCCAAATTCCTTCTCAATTGAAGCTCTTATCTGAGCGTCAGATTGCATCAGCAGTTTGGCCTCATAGTCGCAATCAAAGACCTTGTAACCACGCATACGCAGCAAACGGCTGAAGATGCTTTTCCCGGAGCCTATGCCGCCTGCAATGCCGCAGAGTAACGGAGTTGTGTCTGAGCTTAGTGCTGTCATTTTACCAAAATATACTCTACAGAGGCGGGGTTAGGCTTCGGGTCGATGGCATACCGTGGAGCATCGAGAATCTTCACCGGCAGGCGTTTGTAACCGTTGGCTTGGTCTATGTCGCTGTAATTCACAGCCACCTCCAAATCTGTCAATGGCTCGTTAAAGCGACTCATGGGCACAAATGCGCTGACGCTAACCATCGACGGGAAGAGTGAAATATTCTCTCCCTCCGGCACATTTATTGCCTTGACCTCAACCTTAACTTCTTTAGTAACAAGGGGTTCCACGTTGACGCTTACAGTAATGCTTGATGGCACTATGCGCGCCCCCTTGATAGGTTCAAAGCCTATTTTATAGTTTGTGGTGTGCGCAAGATTGGCACCTGTGATTGGCTTTGTCCGCACTCGCATCAACGTGTCAAGAAGGGTGTTGTTGGTCGAATATACTAAGACAAATTTCTTTGACGGCGTCAGGTGTTTGTCCACCACATAACCCGGTGTGGCCGACAAGTGAGAAACAATTTCTATGGGGACAGTTTTGGGCGGAAGCGCTGTATATGCCAGTGAAACTGAGTCTACCGAGATGTTTGAAATCTGTGACTGAGTTCCGAATCTTGCGCGAATCTGAGCATAGATATCCGACGCCTTCAAACGGAAAACGCCATTCTCGGCATACTCTTTGAAGTTGAACTGTATCACCGGGTTACGGGCAAAAGCCGACCGCAGCAGCGAGGTGCCTTTATCGCTCACCGTTACATGAATGGTTTGCGGCGGTTCGTTGATAAAGGTCAGTGAATCCGGTTTGCCGATTATGCGCATGTTCACATCGAGTGTTACTTGCGCCGAATCGTTCATGGCCATGATTATCCAGAAAAGGGAGGCTATGACCACAAATAAAACAAACAGCAGAATATTGTGAAAGCCGGCTGATTTTTTCAACCGGATCCACTTCTCTTTGGCGTTTGCCAATCGCTTGCCCATGGGCGGAAAATCCGAATGGGTATCAGTCCTTGTTGTCTACCTCTTCGGCTTCTACTTCTTCTGCCTCTTTTTTCTCAGCCTTTTTTGCTTTGGGTTCCTCTTTCTTTGCCACCGGCGCATTCTCTTCCAGCGGATAGATGCTGGTTTTCTCAACACGGATGTTGACACCGTTGGCTACTTCTACCATGAAGTAAGTGCCTTTGTCGGCTGTGATGCGACCGTGGATGCCGCCGGCTGTTACCACTTTGTCGCCTTTGCCAAGTGCTTCGCGCTGTTGTTTGATTTTTTTCTGTTTCTTCTGCTGCGGACGTATCATGAAGAAATAGAAAATGACAATCATGGCTACAATCATGAAGATTCCGCTCATGCCGCCGCCACCACTTTGGGCCTGATCAGCCAAAATCAAATTCAAGAAGTTCATTTATCAGATTTTTTTATTTGCTTTGTTAGTGTGTTTTTTTTGTTCAATCTCGTAGCAATTGCAGAAATAACTTGCTTATTGCTTCTTGATATTTCTTACATCTGCGTTTGTCTTCATCAACAATCCCTCGCGTTGTAATTTTGCAATTATTACGCCGAGAAGTCCATTGATAAACATTCCGCTTTTTGCCGTGGAGTAGCTCTTTGCTATCTCTATATACTCATTGAGAGTAACTTTGAGAGGTATTGAGGGGAAGTTGAGCATTTCGGCCATTGCCGTCAGCATGATTATCACATCCATGTAGGCCAGACGTTCTGTTTCCCAAACCTTGGTGTCCAGACAGCTGTCCATGATGGCGCGGTAATTCTCTTTATTGTTGATAACGGCCTTGAAAAGCTCCTTGCCAAAATTGCGGTCGGCCTCATCTTTATACATTGCCAGAACAGCGTTCTGCCCCATACCCTCTTCAAAGCGACGGTAGGTCTTGATGGCAAACTCCGCCATAATGTCAATGTCGTCGTTCCAAAAGACCGATTTGCTTTCCATGTCTTCAAGGAACGTCTCGTTGTTGAGTATTACCTCGCTGAAAACATTTCTGTAGAAATTGTAATCAGCTGTCATACTCACCTCTTCAGTCTTATATTGGGCGTACGACTCACTTTCCAGTACCGCCTTCAGCAGCTTGGCAATAAGCTGCGGGTTCTCGGCTTCCCAGTCTATGTCATGCTTTTCGGCAAATTCATGAATCTGCATATTTTCGCGCACTGCCTGCAACAGCGGTGCCTCGGTAAGCCGCATATCCGGATTTATGTCTTCAGCTGTGGGAAGATGCTTGGCTCTTCCCTCTTCTATCATTCTGTTGCGCAGGTCGGCAATCGCTACCGGCAAAAGCAGCAGACGGAAATAGAGTTCGCGGGCGGCATTCATGCTTGTATCGAGCTGGCGGATAGCTTCCTGTATGCCGCCATGCGAAGTCATGAAATTAGCGAAAGTGTCTTCCATCATCTCGCGCATTCTGTCCATGCCGCGAAGCGAGTAGTTCTCGTATGAAGCCGCTACCTTATTATATAACGGGTCTGTCCAGAGGATATGCTCAAAAATCTCCTTCCACACTTTCACATCCGACGAAAGTGAGTCCTCGGCAGATTTCTTGGTGTAGAGCTTATAGATGCCCGAAGATTTGATTTTTTCTGTGGTCTCGGCCACCATGTTCCGGAACTCAAATCTTTCTCCACGTTGGCCTTTTGTGATGATGGCTTTTATTACGTCGGTGGCGGAAAGGGCGGCGATGAAGCGGTTCTCGCTCATTTTCGACCGTTTGCCCAGTTCGCGAGTAATTTCTATCATCAGCGCCAGTGTATCAAGATATATCTTGTAGGCAAAGCGTTTTTCCTTCGTCGGCTGTGAGGGCGACGGCTCTATGGAAAAGTGCTTCTCCGTAAGCAGATATGAATAAAGCAGCTGTACAACCTTTATCCTTATCAGTACGCGGTTTATCATTGTTCTTCTTATTATGGAGCGGTGAAATGCCCCGGCAATATTTTCGCAAAGTTAACCAAAATTCCCAACCTGTGCAATTTTTAACCGCACAAGGCTCTCCGGCTGAGCGTTGCTATGTCTTACGAGGGTTGCATGCCGGCGGCAAGTCGTTGCGTCACAGCCTGATACATCATTATGCCGGCGGCCACCGACACGTTCAGCGACCCTATCTTGCCTAAAATGGGTATCGACACAAGCCGATTGCATTTCTTCAACACTGCCGGCGAGATTCCCGTGTCTTCCGCGCCCATTACAATGGCTGTGGGAAGGGTATAGTCGGGTGTGGTGAAATCCTCAGCTGCCTTTTCCGACGCTCCTGTTATCTGCAGACCGCTGTCGCTGAGAAACTGCAGCGCATCGGGCAAAGACCTGACACGGCACACCGGCAGGGTCAGTAACGCTCCGGCCGACGTCTTAACGGCATCGGCGTTTACCGTTACGCTGTTATGGTCAGGGATGACTATGGCAGTGGCTCCGGCACACTCTGCTGTGCGTGCAATAGCGCCGAAGTTCCTGGTGTCGGTAATCTGGTCGAGAACTATTATCAGCGGCATGCCGCCGTCGTCAAAGGTCTGACTCACAACCTGTTCCAGCGGGTAGTAAGTAACAGCCGACAGCAACGCTATTGCGCCCTGATGATTGCGAATGGTGATGCGGTTGAGCTTCTCGGTCGGCACCCATTGCATGGGCAGATCATGCGCTTTTATCAGCGTCAGAAGCTCTTTTGCCAAATCGCCCTGCAGACCTTTGCGCAGTAATACCTTATCGATGTCGCGTCCGGCCTCTATGGCTTCTATTATAGCCCTGAGACCAAAGATGTATTGTGTTTTGTCCATGGTTATTGAATCTGATTTTTGAGCAGAGAGTCGGCGTTCTGTAAAGCCGCTTCATCCACTTCAGCGCCTGACAGCATACGGGCTATCTCATAACGGCGCTCGTCGTTGTCAAGACGGCGGATGCGTGTTAACGTCTCATTCTCATTGTCTTGTTTGAAGACCTTATAGTTAGCATTTCCGCATGCTGCCACCTGAGGCAGATGGGTAATGGTTATCACCTGAAGGTTCTCCCCTATCTCGCGCATCATACGTCCTGCCAGGGTGGCTATCTCGCCGCTGATACCTGTATCTATCTCGTCGAAGATAAGGGTCGGCAGCTGCAGTTTGCCCGCCACGATAGCTTTCATGGCAAGCATCAGACGCGAAGCCTCGCCGCCCGACGCCGTCTGTTCAAGCGATACAAGGCTCTGGTTCTTGTTGAATGCGCAGAGGAAATCCACTAAGTCTGCGCCTTGGCTCCACAGCTTCACAGGCGTTATCCTGGCTTCAAATTTCAAGTTCGGAAGACCTAAAAGCCGTGCTTTCTGCTGCAGCTGTTCGGAGAATGCCTTGGCATTTTCCGTGCGTTGCTGAGAAAGAGCTACTGCCGCCTCTTTAAGCTCCTTGGCCTTGTGATGCAGTTCCAGTCGAAGGGCAGGGAGCATCACTCCGGGGTCCTCGCTCTCCTCAATCTCGCGTTTCATCTCCTCAAGCAACTTCGGCAACCTTTCCGGGTCCTCGGTCTTAAAGCGCTGCTGAGCCTGATATAAGTCATCGAGCCTTTTCTCCGTCCGGGCCAATTGCTTAGGGTCATCATCTATCTCGCCGTCGAGGTTCTCCAGTTCAGCGTTGATGTCTTTGAGGTCAATCAGAATCGACTGCAGTCTGTCGATGACTGACGGTCCGCCGTTTTGCCCTGTTTCAAGTGCAGAAATACGCATGTGACGCAATAAAGACAATGAGCGCTCAATCAGGCTGCGAGCCGACTGCTCATAGCCGTCGAGATTTTTACGCGTCAGGCTCATATCCTCCTTCAGCTGATTAGCTCGGCTCTGGAGGTCGAAAAGGGTCTCGAGTTCCTTCTGTTCGCCGGGTTTGGGATTCAGCTTGCTCAGGTAGTCATATTGCTCCAACAGCTCCTCACGACGCGTTGATGCCACATCTATTTCCTGCTGCAGCTGAAGCAGACGTTTGCGTGTGTCGTTATAACCCTCGTAAGCGTCGCGATAGCGTTTCAGCAGACTTTTGTCGGCTGTCAGCGAATCTATCAGCGAAAGGCGTGTGCGCGGATTGGCCAGCTGCTGTGTCTGATGCTGCGAATGGATGTCAAGCAACGCCAGCGTAAGCTCCTGCATGGCCTGCAGATTCGCAGGAGAGTCGTTTATGAAAGCACGCGAGCGACCTGTGGGAGAGATTTCGCGCCGCAAAACCAGCACATTGTCTTCGCCAAGCTCATAATCCTGCGATGCGAGCCAGCGTTGGACAGCTTCGTTGTTATGAACGTCAAATTCGGCTTCCACAACCGCTTTCATGGTCTTGTCGCGCAGAGCCGAACTGTCGGCACGGCGGCCGCGAAGCAAGTCTATGGCGCCTAAGATGATGGATTTGCCGGCACCTGTCTCACCCGTAATGATGCTTAATCCTCGGCCAAATTCCACATCCAGCCGTTCTATAAGCGCATAGTTGGATATATGTAAGTTTACAAGCATCTCTCCGTCTACTCTCGTGTAAGTTTTACGGTCGTTTACCGCACCTCAGGCGGATTTTTTATCTTGCCTAATCGCTCCTGGTCGGCAGGATAGATTTTCTCCAGCAGTTTCACAACGTCCTCGCGCTCACTTTGCGGCGCTTTGGAATATACATTCACAAGCTCGTCAAGTTTTGAATCGCGGAACATGGTCAGCGCTACCGACATCGGCGCCACCTGATATACCTTATTGAGGTCCTGAAGACTCTGCGTAATAACCGCTCTCCCTTTGTCGGGCGATGTAACCATCTCATCGAGTCCTTTTCTGTGATACTGATAGATGAGATTGCGATAAGGAGCGGTGTTGCTCTCGGTGAATACGTTGAGCAGAGCCGAACGGTTTTTGTTGTCTTCAAACGCCTTCCAACCTATCTCGCCGCTGTTCTGAGCCATTTGCACCACAGTGTTGGCCTTCTCGAAATAGGGCTGTCCTCCGTTGGGCGAGAAGCTGTCAAAGTCTATTCCAAGCAGCAGATAGGCGTAGAAGTTGAGAAGAGCCGTCAGGTTGCTCTCCATATTGTTCTCATTGAATATCAGCTGGTCTCCCTCGCGATAGTCGAACTCCACCTTTGTGTCTTTGAAGTTGAAAAGAGAGGTGGTATAGGTGCTGTTGAACACGGGCCTTTGCAGCTGAATCTGCAAATCACCTTTTATGCGGTCGTCGGCATACTCCTTCACAGTGAGGAAAATGCGGCAGACAATCCTCTCGTTTGGGGCAAAAGTGGTATTGGTCCATTTGCGGGTATTGACATACTCGTTCATGGCCTCCTGAAGGGTCTCAAACACCGACTTATTGGTGCCCTCAACCTGACTCGAATTCACTTCTATTGTACATAGAAGTTCCTGCGCCGAAACCTTGTTGGTCCCGGCACAAATCAGCAATATGGCAACAAAGCAGTAAACCAGTAATCTTTTCATTTTCCGTCTTCTTCACTTCCGAGCGTCAAATCGATGATGTCGGCGGCCACTTCACTCTTGCTCTTTACAGGGAATGAACGTTTGGTGCCGTCAGTCCCTATAATGGTTACTTGATTGGTGTCTACGCCGAAACAGGTATTCGGCTTTCCGAGAGTGTTGAGCACAATCCAGTCAAGGCCCTTGCGTGTGAGCTTGTCGGCTGCGTTCTCCTCGGCATTGTCTGTCTCCAGAGCAAACCCCACAAGCGTCTGATTCGGCTT
>FR897877.1:0-21439 GCA_000437495.1 Prevotella sp. CAG:485 | reverse complement strand
CAAGCGTCTGATTCGGCTTGCGCATCTTGCCAAGAGCCGCCGCTATATCCGGATTGGGTATTAGACGCAATTCCATGGCGCCGGTTTTCTCACGCTTGATTTTTGTGGAGCTGGTGGTTTCCGGGGCATAGTCAGCCACCGCGGCAGCCAATATAGCGGCGTCAGCGTCGGCAAATCGCTTCACTGCCTCCTCATACATCTCGCGGGCCGACGTCACGCGCACAACCTTTATCGCATCATCGTTCGGAACAACCGCAGCAGGTCCGCTTATCATCACAACTTCGGCGCCTCGCCGGCAACATTCCATGGCCAAAGCCGTACCCATCTTGCCGCTCGAATAATTTCCTATATAACGCACCGGGTCTATTTTTTCATGCGTAGGACCCGACGTTATTAAGATTTTTTTACCTTTGAGCTGAGCCTTAGCCTCAAAATATTCCTCCACAGCCCGGTAAATCCTTTCCGGCTCGGCCATACGTCCTTTGCCTGTCAGGCCGCTTGCCAAAAAGCCCTCGTCGGGTTCTATGAGAATATTGCCATAGCTGCGCAATGTCTCCAAATTGCGCTGCGTAGCCGGGTGAGCATACATATCCAGATCCATGGCCGGAGCCACCATCACGGGCGCCTTCATGCTCATGTATGTGGTGATGAGCATATTGTCGGCAATGCCGTTGGCCATCTTGCCGATGCTGCTTGCCGTGGCCGGAGCTATCACCATAAGGTCAGCCCACAGGCCCAGAGCCACATGCGAGTGCCATTCGCCGGTGTTGGCGGTGAAAAATTCGCTGATGACGCCGTTGCCGCTCAGGGTCGCTAACGTCAGAGGAGTGATGAATTCCTTTGCCGACGGCGTCATCACCACCTTCACCTCAGCGCCCCCTTTCACTAACAACCGCACCAAAGTGGCTATTTTATAGGCCGCTATGCCGCCGCAGACACCCACAAGGATATGTTTGCCCTGAATGTTCATTTCTTACGGAATTTATATCTTAACCGGGTTATGACATCTTTGGTATTCTGAGGGAATTCCCCCTGCATCATCCACGAGTAATAACCTATGTCGCGCTTGAACACATCCTCCACTTTCTGGCCTTTGTATTTGCCGAAGTTAAACACCGGATTGCCGTTTTCATCCTCAGCTATTCTCCCGGCCAGGTCGAGAGTGCGTTTCTGCCCTATCTTGCTCAGTTTCTCCACATCGTTCTGCAAATCTTCGTAGCGGTCGAGTTGACTCATCAGCACCTCGTAGGTGGCATGGGTGTCGCAAGTGGCTGAGTGAGCGCCTTCCAAATCCTTGCCGCAGTAGAAGCGATAAGCGGCAACAAGAGTGCGCGGCTCCATGGCGTAGAAAATATTCTGCACGTCAACAAACCGCCTGCCCGACGTGTCGAACGGAATTCCGGCGCGTTTGAATTCCTCCATCAGCAACGGAACGTCGAACTTGTTGCTGTTGTATCCGGCCATGTCGCAGCCCTCGAGCCATTTGTTGAGCTTCGCGGCTATGTCGCTGAATTTAGGCTCGTTAGCCACATCGGCATCCGTAATATGATGGATGGCTGTGGAAGAGGCCGGGATAGGTATGCCAGGATTAATGCGGTGCGAATGTTCCATTTCGCGGCCGTCGGGCATCACCTTTATCAGCGATATTTCCACTATGCGGTCCGTACTCGGATTGGTGCCTGTGGTCTCCAGGTCAAAGAACACCAAAGGCCTTTCAAGTTTCAGTTTCATCGGTCTTGTCAGTCAAGTATCTGCAACGTCATCACCAAAACAACCACCGAAACATCCTCTTTCTGTTCTGCCGGAACAAAAAGTGCCGGACGCGACGGGTCTGACAGCTGTACAAAGAGCGAATCGCCAGGCATATTCGACACCACGTCAACCAGATATTCGCCGTTGAAGCCTATCGTCATGGGGTTGCCTTGATAGTTGCAATTCATTTTTTCAAAGCCTGAGCGGGCGTAATCCACATCACGCGACGACATCTCCAGCTCGTCGGCATTTATCTTCAGCCTTACCAGCTTGGAGCCGGTATTCGCCATCAGCAACATTCGGCGCGAAGCTGCCAGGAAATCGCCTCTGTCTACCTCTAAGGTGAAGGGATTCTCGCGCGGAATAACCCTGTCATACGGAGGGTAATTGCCGGTTACAAAGACGCACGACAGCTCATAGACGTTCCAGCGGAAGGTGGCGCCTCTTTCGTCCATTTCAATCTCCAGGTCTCCCTCCTCCTTCTCAAGCAAAGAGCGAAGCAGCTGAGCAGCCTTGGGAGGTAACACAAAGCGGCGCTCGAAACCGGGCTTGATAGCCGAGTTCTCGTACTTCACCAGCTTGTGTGTGTCTGAAGCCACCAACACCAGACTCTCGTTTTTGAAATCCACACAGACACCCGTCATAATGGGACGTATGCTTTCCGTGCTCGCTGCGTATGTTGAGCTCATGAGGCCGGCGTACATCACCTGAGCAGGCATCACGAACTTGACAGCGTCTTCCGTGCGTGCCTTGGGTTCCGGATATTCACTGCCCGGTAAGCCCATGAAATCAAACTGACCCTGACTGAAGGTAACGTTGATATTCAGAGTCTCGTCGTTAATGTCTATGCAAAGTCCCTGGTCAGGCATCTCTTTGAGGATGTCTATCAGACGTTTTGCCGGAACTGCTACCATGCCTTCGCCTTCGCTGTCGGTTACCTCAAAGGTAGCTTGCATATTGTTCTCCTGGTCGCTGCCTTTCACAGTGAGGATATTGCCCTTTAAGATGAAGAGGAAGTTCTCGAGTATGGAGAGCAGATTTTTGGCATTGACCACCTTGAACGTTGCGTTAAGATGCGACAATAATGTCTTGGAGCTGATGTTGAATTTCATATCGTGTGTTTGTTGTTTTCTATTCTCGCAAAGTTAATAATTTTTTTTGAGATGCGCAAACACCCCGTCAATGGCACATTCACGGCAACTTGCCGGCGAATTTTTTATGCCTTCGGCGGCGCAATATTTGGAAATCATGCTGCTTTAGTGCAACAAATTTATTAACTTTGCACCCGGACAAAATAAGTCTTATCTTAAATGCTTGATTATGAGCGACTTTGATTTCAGAGGCTTGGGTGTGGCTCTCGTTACGCCCTTCGACGATAAAGAAAAGGTAGATTACAACTGCCTGGAGATGTTGGTACGCCGCCTGGTGGCCGGAAATGCCGATTACATCGTGGTTTTGGGAACAACGGCTGAAACGCCGGCATTAACCCCGGAGGAGAAGGTAAAAATACGGAATATCGTTGCCGACACGGTTGCCGGAAAGATTCCTCTTGTACTGGGTTGCGGCGGAAACTGCACCCGCACTCTGTGTGAAGAACTGCATGAGTGGGACGGCAAAGGTTATACGGCCATACTCTCTGTTACGCCGTTCTACAACAAGCCTTCGCAAAAGGGTCTTTACGAACACTTTAAGGCTGTGGCAAAGGCTTCTCCCCTGCCTGTATTGCTCTACAATGTGCCGGGCAGAACGGGTGTCAATATGTTGCCGGACACGACTTTAGCGTTGGCAAAAGAGGTTCCCGGAATTGCAGGTATAAAAGAGGCTTCCGGCAATCTGAATCAGATTCAGGAGATTATAGCTAAGGCTCCGCAGAACTTCGCCGTGATTTCGGGCGATGACGCGCTGACGGTGGATTTGGCCGCTATGGGCGCCAGAGGTGTGATTTCCGTGATAGGCAATGCGGCTCCTAATGTCTGGTCGCGCCTTACTCACTTGGCTCTCGACGGAAAGGTTAAGGAGGCTAAGGAGATGTATATGGGCCTCGATGCTCTCGAAAAAATGCTTTTTGCCGAAGGTAATCCTGCAGGCATTAAGGCTCTGTTGGGTGTCATGGGACTTTGTGAGAATGTGTTGCGACTGCCTTTGGTGCCTGTCAGCGAACAGCTCACCGAGAGAATCAGAGAATTTGTGGTAACCTATCCTAACCTTTGCTGAGTGTGAAAAAGCCGGTAATGAAATCAGCCCCTATGGCTTGGGCTGCGATGCTTTTAATAGCCATTGTGCTGGTCTGCACCTTCTCGCTGAGGCCGGCATGGTGGGCTTTTATCGACATTTTCTTCTTTTTCATGATGGCCTTTTGCCACGCTGTGGCTTGCACTGCAGCGCGTATGGGCAACGTGGCCAAACAGCTCGATTTGGTAGCCCTCGTCTGCGGCATCTTAGGCATTGTAGCGCTGTTAGCTGAAGGCATAGCCTATTTCTGCCTCTTTAGCTGACACCAATCTGCCTCTTTAGCTAACATCTTGATTTATAACAAGTTAGGACTCTAATCACATAGCTGTTAGAGTCCTTTTTGTGTCGGCGTGTTGCTATAAGAATCGGGCGCTGAGGCGCTTGTTGGTAATCAGAGTACGGAAAGGAGTGTTGTTGCCTTACGCTCTGTCTCTAGCCATTCTTCTTCAGCCTCCGAATCGGGCATCAAACCTCCGCCTGAATAGATGGCGCATTGATTGGAGGCATTTATACGCATACTGCGCAGGTTGACCCAGAGGCATGATTTGCCATATACCGGATGATTATGGATGCCGCAGAATCCTCCGTAACAGCCGCGTCGATAGGCTTCATGCTCCACTATCATCTCTATGGCTTCGTACTGCGGATAACCGGAAAGCGCCGGTGTCGGCGACAGTTGCTCTATGATGGTCTCAGCTTTGACATCATCGGGCAAAGTGGCTGAAAATTCGGTTACCAGATGTTTTACCGGACCGGCAATTTTCTCGCCGTCTTTCTCATATATATGCTTGGCTTCGGCGGTAGAGAGGATGTTGCGGATATAATCTGCCACTATCTTCTGCTCGCGCTTATTCTTGTCAGACCATTTGCCGCCTCTGGCTGCAAGCATTGTGCCGGCCAAAGCCACCGTTTTGAAGGATTGCTTGCTGAACTCGCCCAACAACTCCGGCGAAGCGCCTATCCACAAACCGGTCTGTGGCGTGCGGAAGCAAAACACATAAGCCATGGGATATGTGCGGCAGAGGGTCTCGAAGATGTCTGTCAGCGATTTCCGAGTCTCGCAAGTCAGGACACGGCTATAGACAACTTTCTTTTCAGGATTTTCGCGCAGATAGTCTATAATGATGCCGGCATGCTTCATATAGAACGCTTTGGCCGTGGGATAATATGGGAAATCAGTGTTTTCTTCGTGATAAGTCTCTTTCCCCTCCGCTTCGCCAAAAGGTATGGTAATGACAGGAGCCTGCGGGTCAAACGGCTTTATTACGAAACCATCTGCAATCCCTTCTATACAGTCCCTTGAGGGGCAACTTCCGAAAACCATCTTCTCTCCCGGTATCCGACAACCGAAGAAGCATAAGCCACGCCAGCGGGCATCATCAAGAAATCTATATTCTGCCATATAACTCGTATGCGTCAGCACTTGCAATTTTTACATCCACGAAATCGCCCGGCTTTATCTCTTTGCTTTTTTCGGAGGCAGAAACAATGACCTGCGGGTCTACTTCCGGGCTATCCCACTGAGTGCGGCCAATCAGTTCTCCGTCATTGTTCTCGTCAATCAGTACTTTCACCGTCTCTCCAACCAGCTTTTGGTGCAGTTCACGACTTATTTCTTCCTGATGCTCCATTATAATCTGCAGTCGCTCCTCCTTCACCTCCTGCGGGATAACATCTTTGAGATGACGTGCCGCGTATGTGTCATCTTCTTCGCAATAGGCAAAACCTCCGAGGCGGTCAAAACGCACTTTATCAACGAACTCCACCAATTCGGCAAACTCCTTCTCCCCTTCTCCCGGGAAACCTGTCATAAGAGTGGTACGGAGACGCAGACCCGGAACTTCATCGCGCAAGCGGGCTATGATGTCATAGGTCTGCTGCGAATTGATATGGCGCCGCATATTTGTCAAAACGTTAGTGGAAATATGCTGCAAAGCCATATCAAGATAGTTGCAAACATTTTCACGTTCGCGCATCACCTTGGTTATGCCCCAGGGAAAATCGGTGGGATAAGCGTAATGCAGTCTTATCCAGTCAACGCCTTTGATATCCGACATGCGTTCAATCAGCTCCGGCAATTTCAACTCTCCGTAACGGTCTTTGCCATAGTCTGACAAATCCTGCGCTATGACGTTGAACTCCTTCACACCCTTGGCCGCCAGACTGCGCGTTTCCTCAAGAATCTCTTCCATGGAGCGCGACCTGTGTCTGCCAGTGATGAGGGGGATAGCGCAGTAAGCACACATACGGTCGCAACCTTCCGAAATTTTCATAAAGGTGCTGTAAGGAGGCGTTGTGAGCTTGCGTTCCCAGATGCGGGGAGTGGGCTGCTGTGCAATTACCGGCAGAGCCTCAACCATATTGTCCCAGTCGAACTTTCCGTACCAGGCATCAACCTCCGGAATCTCCGGCTTCAGCTCGGCTCCGTGACGCTGACTCAGACAACCCATCACAATGAGCTTCTCTATGCGCCCCTCTTCCTTGGCCTGAGCAAGCTCCAGAATCATGTCGATGCTTTCCTGCTTTGCATCGGCAATGAAGCCGCAAGTGTTCACAACCACCACCGGACCCGTTACATCCGAGCTGTTGTGTACGGGAGCATATCCACGTGCTTCCAAACGCTTCATGAGCCGCTCGGAATCAAAAAGATTCTTTGAGCAGCCCATGGTTATTATGTCGATGCGCTGTTTCATTTTGCCGTGCTGCCGAACAGACTGCGCACAAATTCAAAAGCATTGAAGAGCTGAAGGTCTTCCATACCCTCGCCTATGCCGATGTACTTCACGGGAATCTTGAACTGGTCGCTGATGCCAATCACCACACCACCTTTGGCAGTACCGTCGAGCTTGGTGATGGCCAGTTCGTTGACATCGGTTGCCTCGGTGAAGCGCTTGGCCTGTTCGTAAGCATTCTGACCTGTGCTGCCATCCAACACAAGCAGAATCTCCTGAGGCGCGTCCGGTACGACCTTCTTCATCACCCTTTTTATCTTGCCCAGCTCATCCATCAGACCCGTTTTGGTGTGCAGACGGCCGGCCGTGTCGATAATCACCACATCGGCACCTTTGGCTTTGGCATATTGCAGCGTATCGAGAGCCACGGCAGCCGGGTCGCTGCCCATTTGCTGTTTAATCACCGGCACGTCAACGCGCTGTCCCCATATCTCTAACTGGTCAATGGCGGCGGCGCGGAAGGTATCGGCTGCTCCGAGCACAACTTTATAGCCTGCCTGTTTGTATTGCCAGGCCAGTTTGCCAATGGTTGTGGTTTTGCCCACGCCGTTGACGCCGACTACCATTATCACGTACGGACGACCCTCCTCAGGCACGGTAAACCCATCCTGTGCATCGGCAGTTTCTTTATTAACCGAGTTCTCCGCCAGCAAAGCGCTGATTTCCTCGCACAGATACTGGTCAAGTTCTTGCGAAGAAGTGTATTTGTCGCGCTCCACACGCTGGCGAATGCGGTCGAGAATACGCATTGTAGTGTCGACACCGACATCACTGGTGATGAAGGCCTCTTCAAGATTGTCGAGCACATCCTCATCAATTTTGCTCTTTCCGGCAATGGCGCGCGAAATCTTGCTCCATACGCCTTTGCGCGTACGTTCCATGCCGGCGTCAAGCCGCTCTTGCTTCTCCTGCTTATCTCGGTTAAACAGTTTTTTGAAAAAAGCCATATATTATTTTTTCCTGTGTTCCTTCTCTTTTCTGAAATCTACAAATTTCTCCGCAAAATTAATACATTTTCGTCAATAATGCCCTATATTGGACCCACTAAACATTATTTTCTTATTTGTTTTGAAGACTTATCAACGGAAGAAGCTCGTTGACGAATATTTCACGGCTGATGATGCGGTAATGAAAATTATAAGCGTTGTTAAATTCCTTGCTGTGATGCACTACAAAATTCCCGCTTTTGAGCTTCTCGGCAATCATAATGCTATCAGCTTGCTGGTTCGGGAATTTCAGATGCAGATTGTTGATTTCCTTCACTACCTCTTTCCAATAATTGCGCCATTGGTCGGCCGAGGAGGCTTTTATGTTCTGAACGCTGCGCACAAAGGCATCAAAATAAACCGGGAAAGGGATTGTGCCATCGCTTATAAGGCCGATGTTGACGCGGATAAAGTTGCCATCGGCGCCCGTTGGCTCATACAAAGGTCCGGGAAAACTTTTGCTCTCAGTTAGTTCGCTGCGAAGATATGCGACTGCGCGGGTGGTGTCGGCGAGTATATGTCCCGGTCCGAAATTATCCTGAAAGAAGTTCTTGTAGACATCACACAAACGGCTCTCGTGATATGTGCCAGTTTCTGTCAGCAGCGCAAAACGTATAGCCTCGGGAGTTGAGGCTGTGCTTAGCTGAAAAGATAGTACGAAAACAAAAATGAGTAAGAGCTTTTTCATGAGTTGTTAACGCAATTTTTGGAAAATATATTTTGCCATACAGATATTTCTTTATAAATTTGCACAACCTTAAACACTCTTTTTTACCATGACATTGAATTACCTCAAAATAGAGGAGGCACGCGAAGGTGTGTATCTCCTTACCATAAACAAACCTGCATCGCTCAATGCTCTTGACACGGCTGTTTTAGGCGAACTCGCCGCCGTGGTAGAGGATCTCAGGACGAATGAATCGGTAAAAGTCCTTGTCCTCACCGGCGAAGGACGCGCCTTTGTGGCAGGTGCCGACATATCGGAAATGGTGTCGAAGAATCCCATTGATGGTCTGGAATTCGGCCGCTTGGGAGCATCTGTTTTCCGTGCCATAGAGCAGCTTCCTTTCCCCGTTATCGCGGCAGTCAACGGCTTTGCTTTAGGCGGAGGATGTGAGCTGGCAATGGCTTGCGACATCCGTCTTGCCTCGGCCAAAGCCAAGTTCGGACAGCCGGAAACGGGTCTGGGCATCATACCCGGTTTCAGCGGCACTCAGCGCCTGCCGCGTCTTGTCGGTCCGGCAAAAGCCAAAGAACTCATTTACACCGGCGAGATTATCAAGGCTGACGAGGCTTTGCGCATAGGCCTGGTAAACGGCGTTACGGAGCCGGAAGCCCTTATTGATGAGGCCTTAGCAATGGCTGAGAAGATTGCCCTGCAGCCCCGTCAGGCTGTGGCTTTAGCTAAGAAAGCCATCGACGCCGGAATGCAGACAGACATCGACACGGCTATCGGCATAGAGAATAACCTCTTCGCTCTCTGCTTCTCCACAGAGGAGCAGAAACAGCGCATGACGGCTTTCCTGAATAAAAAGTAAATCCAAAAACCAACACATATACATACACTATGAAAGTTTGCGTAGTAGGCACCGGCACCATGGGCAACGGTATAGCACAAACGTTTGCTCAGGCAGGTCATGATGTACTTCTTAAGGGTCGTTCGGAAGCATCGCTTCAACGTGCTCACAAAAACATAAGCAAGAGCCTGGGCCGCATGGTCAGCAAAGGCAAAATGGACGAAGAAACGCAGAAAGCCATAGAAGCCCGTATCGTCGACACTATGGACTTTAATGACCTGCGCGACTCTGACCTGATAATCGAGGTTGTGGCAGAGCAAATGCCGCTGAAGAAGGAAATCTTCAAAACCCTTGACGAGGTTTGCAAACCGGAGGCTATTCTTGCCACCAACACATCGTCGCTGTCCATCACAGAGATTGGCGCCGCCACATCGCGTCCGGAGCGTGTCATAGGTCTTCACTTCTTCAATCCCGTGCCTATGATGAAGCTCGTAGAGGTTATCAGCGGTCAGCTCACTGACCCCGCAGTTCATGACAAGGCAATGGAGATTGCCCGCGAGGTAGGCAAGATCCCGGTAAGCGTAAACGAGGCTCCCGGTTTCGTGGTTAACCGCATACTGATTCCCATGATTAACGAGGGTGTCGGCATTCTCGCCGACGGAGTGGCTACCCGCGAAGACATTGACGAAGCCATGAAGCTTGGTGCCAACCATCCCATGGGGCCGCTGGCTTTGGCAGACCTTATCGGCCTTGATGTTTGTCTGGCCATCATGGAAGTGCTCTACACTGAGTTCGGCGATTCCAAATATCGCCCCCATCCCCTGTTGCGCAAAATGGTACGCGCCAACCTGCTTGGTCGCAAAACCGGTCGCGGCTTCTACGACTATTCCAAGTAATTTCGGCCCCCGAATAACTTGCGTAAGTAACGCAGCCTGAATCCGAATAACGAGAGTGTATCAAGCTTTTTCAGCCTGATACATTCTCTTTTTTATTGAGGGGAGCGAAGTGAAAAAATTTTATTAAATTTGCGTCATGAATGCAGAGACAAACAAAAGCCTTGAGTCATTAGCTCAGCAATTTGCAATAGAAGGCAAAGTCAAGGAGGTAAAACCTCTGGGCGACGGTCTTATAAATGACACATACCTTGTAGCAGCCGACGGCGGCGAAAGATATGTGTTGCAACGCATTAACCGCGCTGTCTTCCCTGATATTGATGCTCTGCAGACGAATCTGGTAAAGATTACCTCACACATCCGTAAGTGCCTGGAAGACAAGGGTGTTGAGAACATAGACAAAAAAGTTCTTACGCCTGTTAAGGTATCAGACGGATGCCTGTGGATTGAAAATGACGGGGAGGCCTGGCGTATGACCCGCTATATAGCCGACTCAGTTACGCGTACGAACTTGACGGATGAGATGGCGGAGGTTACCGGATATGCCTTTGCCGATTTTCATAATATGATGTCGCGAGCTGATGCTCCCGAGCTTCAGGAAACGATAAAAGATTTCCACTACGTCTCCTTCCGCATAAAGCAACTCGAAGATGCTGTGGCTGCCGACTCGGAAAAACGGTTGGCAAACGTGCAGCCGATAGTGGATGAGCTGCTGCAAAGAGCCTCGGAAATGACGGCTGCCGAGAGGCTTTACCAAGAGGGTAAATTGCCTAAGCGCATAGCTCATTGCGACACTAAGCTCAACAACATACTCTTTGACAAAAGCGGTGAGGTGCTGTGTGTGATTGACCTCGATACCACTATGCCGGGATTCGTTCTGAGCGATTTCGGCGATTTTATCCGCACGGCAGCCAACACCGGTGCCGAGGATGACCCTGACGTTGAACGAGTTGGCGTTAATATGGACGTCTTCAAATCTTTTGCCAAGGGATATTTGAAAGGTGCCACCTTCCTCTCCCCTCTTGAGAGGAGTCTGCTGCCTTTTGGCGCTCAGATGCTGACGTATATGCAGACTGTGCGCTTCCTTACCGATTATCTCAATGGCGACACGTATTACAAGACGGCATATCCTGAGCATAATCTGGTGAGGACCAAAGCTCAGTTAGCTCTGCTACACAGCATAGATGCACATCTCGATGAGATGAAGCAATACATCGACAACTATAAACTTTAACACAAAACTTTAACACATACATGAAACGAATTTTTGCACTGACAATCGCTTTGTTGGTTTGGGCTTTGGCAGCAATCGGCCAGACATCTAAGCCGATAAAGACAGCTGTGCCTCCGCGTCCTAAGGGAGCCACAGACATGGTTAATTTCCGCACCGCCCCGATGGACTCTGTAAGAGTAGGCTTCATCGGCATGGGTATGCGTGGTCCCGGCGCTGTTTATCGCTGGACAAATATTCCGCGTACATCAATAAAGGCCATCTGCGACAAACACGCTGACCGCCTGGCCAAACCGCAAAAATATCTCAAAGATGCCGGCCGTCCTGCAGCCGCCGAATATAGCGGCGAAGAGGGCTGGAAACAGCTCTGTGAGCGCCCCGACATTGATTTGGTATACATCGCTACCGACTGGAAAAACCACGTTCCTATGGCCGTTTATGCCATGGAGCATGGCAAGCATGTGGCCATAGAAGTGCCGGCAGCAATGAACCTTGACGAATGTTGGCAGCTTGTCAACACCGCCGAGAAGACCCGCAAGCACTGCATGATGTTGGAAAACTGTGTGTACGACAACTTCGAGCTGACCACTCTTAATATGGCTCAGAAAGGACTCTTCGGCGACATCCTTCATGTAGAAGGCAGCTACATTCATAACCTCGAACCCTTCTGGGATGAGTATGAGGGCAACTGGCGTCTGGACTTCAACGAGAAAAATCGCGGCGATGTATATGCCACTCACGGCATGGGTCCGGCAGCTCAGTTGGTAAATCTGCACCGTGGCAACCGCATGACTTATCTGGTGTCGATGGATTCAAAAGCCCTTACCGGTCCGAAACTCGTTGAGCAGAAACAGGGTCGCAAATGTCCGGAGTTCCAGAATGCCGACCACACAATGACGATGATTCAGACAGCCACAGGTCAGACCATGCACATTCAGCACGATGTGATGAATCCCCGTCCTTACTCGCGTATGTATCAGCTGACAGGCACCGAAGGTTTCGCCAACAAATATCCCGTATCGGGTTATTGCTTCCGCGAGGTGAAGCCTTTTGAGGGTATGCCTAACCACGAGGACCTTTCCATGCATAGCTTCGTGCCTAACGACGTAAAGGAGGCTCTGATGAAAGAATACAAACATCCCATTCAGGTTGAGACTGAGGAGATGGCCAAGAAGGTTGGCGGCCATGGCGGCATGGATTACATCATGGATTACCGACTGGTATATTGCCTGCTCAACGGTCTGCCTCTTGACCAGGATGTTTATGATGCTGCCGAATGGTCGTGCTTAGGCGAGCTTTCCCGCATCTCAATAGCCAACGGTTCAGCTCCGGTAGAGGTTCCCGACTTCACTCGCGGAGCATGGAAGAAGCAAAACGGCTATCACCACTTCATGAAGGGCGAATAAGACCATATAGAGGTTGTAGAGAACCTTTCTATGCTATACAATTTAAGACTGAGGCTGTGTCATGACAATTTGACGCAGCCTCAGTCTATTAAATATACCTTGCTTCTGCTGTTCAAGACAATTATTATATATGTGTCAATGGTGCATTTAATTAATTTTAACAATACAAAGCTTAAAGTTTAACACACTATAAGCAAATTGTGCCGTTTTATGTTATAATTTTACACTGCGAAAGGCCTTATATTATGACTATGGTTATATTATGTAGGCCAAAGAGAGTTTTACATAAATTCAGAACAGCTTTTTGTAAATTTAGATGAAAGCTGTAAATTTCCTCACAAGAATGAATATGAAAATTTTAAAGATTCTGTTTGTTTCAGGTGTGGTTTCGGCTTGTTTCAGTCTGCAGGCAAAAACACTTCAGACCTTTGACAAATTTATCGGAGAGGGGCATGCCATAGAAGTATGTCAGGCCGACCTCAACAAACGAGCACTGCATGAGCACTGCTACGGCGTGAATCTGTCGAAAACCGGCACAACCACCGGTAAAATCGAGGGTTTCTACAACGGAAACTTCGATGTAACCTTCACTTACCTTCTGGGTAACGGAACTCTGCAGGAAGGTCCCTTTGAGGCCAGAGCTACCAAACCTGACGGCTCTGCAGGCGAATATCAGGGTAAATTCCTGACCATCAAGAGAGTGTTGGGTGTGAACACCAAGCTCGGTGCCTTCTACTTCAACATCCCGGACACGTTAGGTCTGAAAGAGAGTCTCAACGCGCTGCTGAATGTATCCACCGATTTCGACGCCAACAACGCCGGAGGTTACGACTACTCCATCCGCTCAACGATTCTGTCGGCAGAGTTGGCTGCAAAAGTCTACGAGATTATCAGCTCTCTTGTACAGGCTGACGGCAATGCCATCACTCAGGCTATTATAGAAGCAATAGCCAAAGATGCTGAATTTTTAATTGGTGCCGTTCAGCTGAACATTGCTGACGATGCTGCGGGCACGAATCTCCGCAAGCTGGCAATACTGGAGGAATACACTCTGTCAACGTATGTGTCGAATGCTATGGCTAACGATGTGTATGATGTGGCAAACACCTCCATGCAACGCAGTTATCCGGTGAATATGACCCTCGACGCTGCCAACAAGAGCTTCAAAATCATCAACTTTGCGAATGCCGGTTATGGCATTTCCAGCAGTATCAAGGAATTCACTGAAGAGACCACCGACACGGCCGGTAACGTTACTGTTAACACCTATAAGGCTCCGGTAACCGAACTTTCGCCCCTGCGCGGCACATACAATCTGGAAGACGGCACTTTTGAGATTGAAAATTACCAGCAGATTGGCATTAACCTGTCGCTTTATAACAGTCTCACCGGCTTGTTGGGCGATCTCACCATTGTTCCTTACAACATCTGTGCGGCCAAAAAATACCCTCTCATAGGCTGGGGTGCAGTGGAAAGCCAGAGAGGCCGAGTGGTGAAAGGCACCATAGAGGGTACTCCGGGACAGGCATATCACTCGGGCGCTAACAAATGGCATCCTTCTGTAACCGGCGGCGAGCTTCAGACAAAGCGTTCAGCCAAGCTCACGTTCAACTTCAACCCCTTTACCACTGTGGCCAATAAAAAGGGCATCGGCGTTGTTCACACTCCCTTCATCGACGGCACCAAGATAACTATTGATGGCGAGGAAGAGGATGTAACTCACGATGTTACCATCATAGACCATTCAGATATTGCTGACCAGGAACATGCTCATAAGGGTATTGCGGCTGTAGATGATAATAATTTCTATGTATATGGCGCTATCCTTCCCAGCCAGCGCAGTCTGGAGAATGTGGACCATTACGAGGTTTATGTTCATCACACCAAAGTTGACAAAATCAGAAATCCGGTTTTGGGCTTAGGTGGCAACTACGATGCTGAAAACGGCGTTAAGAAAGCCAATAAGGTAGGCGAGTTAGCCGCTCCCGCTGCCGGTGAATCGACCAACTTCGTCATTCCGGTGAAAACCTCCGACATTACCAACAACAACACTAAACCGTTGTTCGGCAGCCAGAAGGCAATCAATCCTAAGCAGGATGCCTTTGCAGTGTATGTGAAGACTGTGTATAAGCCTGAGTCAGGACTTGAGCCTTCGTTCCACGCTCTCAACAACATGACCAACACAAACGTCTCTGTTGGCGTTGACGGCATTCTGACAGACAAGCAGGAGGTTGAGATTCAGGGTGGCAATGGCGTGATAACCGTAAGCACCGGTTTGGCTGTTGAGATTTTCAACATGAACGGACAGAAAGTATATGGCGGCAATGGCGGCGTCATTGCAATGCCTGCCGGTCTCTACATTGTGAAGAGCGGTAATAAGGTGGCCAAAATTATGGTTCGATAATTCACATCCCTCATAAAAAAGTCCGTCCCCGGAAACCCGGAGGCGGACTTTTTTAGTAAGAGGTATTGGGTTATTTGGTGATGATGTATGTGCGCTGAGCCGAGGCGATGCCTTTGAGTCGGCCGTTGCGAACTGTGAAAGGCTGATTGTAAACCTTGTCATGATAAGTGCCGGCGGGAAGTGCTGTGGGCAGGTCAACGAAATCGGCGAACTTGCCTATGTTGACAATGGCAGCACCTTTCTTGCCGCGGTTAACGAGGAGGATTGTGCCTTCTTCATTCTGCTGAATATCTTCAGTCTGACCCTTCATCTGCTTGCGGAAGTTGTTGGCGGCCTTAATTTCGGGGTGGAAATAGGCATCGTTGCCCGAAGCGCCCATCTCATTGTTTCCCCAGACCTTCTCGGCAGAGCGTCCGGCGGGACGGCTGAAGAACAAAGGAACGCCGTTTTGACGGGCGGTGAGGAAGACGAAAGCAGCGCGAATGAGGTCATCGGAGATACCGGCGCTCTCGTGAGCGTTGGCATAAGTGTCGTGGCTCTCTACCCATGTGGTGAGATATTCAGGAGCCATTTCGCTGTCCCAGTTAATGAGGTCGATGCCCTTGGCACTGTGTTTTTCCAGAGCCTCGCGCAGTTTATGGCCATAGCCGCTGGCGGTCTGACCCATATAGGCGGCATATTCAGCCTCCGGCACATTGCGGTCCTGCAGAATCTCGCCATAGACGAACAGAGAGTCGTAAGGCACGGCGAGTTTTACGCCCTTAACAGATTTGAGACCTGTGGCAACATCCCAGAAATCATTTACCTTGACACCTGACTCCGTATCGACAGGGTCAGAATGAACGCCGATATGCTTGGCGGTGTCATAGCGGAAACCGCGAACACCCATCTTCAGCAGTTCGTTGACGAACTGCATATAATATTTCTGGAAGTCGGGATTCTCGGTGTTGACGTCGGGGAGACCACCTGTGCCTTCCAGAGTGCATTGATAACGGTCGTTGTAATCGGTGATGGGAGTAAGACCCTTTGAATGGTACATTTTGTTGCGGCCGCCCACGGCTTTGAAGAAATCCTCCTCAACGGCATCAACATCGAAGGCTGTGTGGTTGGGCAGAACGTCGACAATGATGCGGACATTATATTTGTTGGCGCTGTCGATGAGAGCAGCCATATCAGCTTTTGAACCTATTGAGGCGTTGCCAACCTTCCAGGCTGTGGGCTGGTAATAGTAATACCAGTTGCCCTCTTGTTCGGTGGGATCGAAGAGCTTTTTGTTGACCCCTGTGGGATTGTAGTGCGGCTGTACCGGCGACGTCTGAATGATTGTGTAGCCTGCATCGGCAATTACTTTCAGATGCTTGGCTATTGTGTCGAGGTTCCATGACCAGGCATGAAGAATGACATCTTCATTGGTGGCTTTGGGGTTGTGATGCGTGCGGTCTTTGGCAGCCAACGGGAGGCCAAGCAACAGCACAGCAACAATTAATGCAATCTTTTTCATATCTGTGTTTTTAAGTATTGTGTGTCTTTATATTTGAGTATTGTGTGTCTTTGTATATGCGTGTCTTTATTTGAATTTGAGCAGGGTATCCGGCTTCTCAGTGGAGGAGGCGGGAACGGTGTGAAGCATCTTAATCTTTCGGCGTTTGGGACGCAGGAAGGAGAACCAGCGGTCGAAATCATGTTTGTATATCACACCGAGGCCCTGAGTGGTAAGAGCAGATTTAAGGTAATAGTTCTGGTCGTTGAAATGGTTGTAGGCTTTCAGGCGCAGACTTCCGCTGCGGTTGAGCAGGTACTCAAGGTCGAAATCTCCTATAAATGTGGTGGATGAGGAAGTCTTGTCGCGATATCCGAAGTTTCCGTTCAACAAGAGCCTGTTGTTGAAAAGACGCGATGAGAGCGCCAAGTCCACGGCAAGGTCGGAGAAATCGCCCTGGTCAGTACGTACATTCGGCGCGAAGCTCCAGTTGGGAGTGAGCAGACCGAGAATGTTGGTAAGGTGGCTGCTCAGCGTGGAGAAACCTATTGACGCAAACTCATTGCCACTATTTTGAGCCCCCATATACTCCGGAGTGTAAAAGCGGTTCAGGGCCAGCAGATAGATAATCTGACGGCTCATCATGTCTTCGGTGCTGATAATAGATTTCACCTTACGCTCTACATCTTCATTTACACTTGGCAGCTCAATGTCGAAACTGATATCCGGCTGAGTCATCTCACCCTGTGCTTTTAAAACGGCATCAACGGGTATATTTGTTCGGTTCAGGTCGCGGTCGGTGGCAAACGACGGGTCAAGGTCCGTAAGGTTGGTGTTGACCCGATACAGCGCATCTATATTCAGCTGAGCCTGATAGGGGTCGCCGTTGAAGGATATGGAAGAGCCAGGCCGGATGGTGAAGGTCTTCAGTATGAGGTCTTGCAGACTGAAATTATATGTTCCGCGGTCGAGTGTATAGCGGCCATACATCGTCAGTTTGTCGTCGAGCGAGGAGTAACCCATCTGCAGATTGCCTGTGCCGTATGCTTTGATTTTGTCGCCTGCCACCGGGTCCATAACCAGAATCATCTCGGCCTGCGGTGTAACGCTTGCCCTCAGGTCGAGAATATAAGCAGACGGAGAGTCGGTGTTTGTGCCGTCCAATTTCATGTATTTGCGCCTGATGGCCGGTATGGTATCGGCTTCCGTTGCTGCTAAAGCCTCCTTGCGTTTGTCGGTGAACGTCAGGAAGTTATATTCACCGGCTTCCTGCGTGTCGCTCAGCACAAACGTAAACACCGAGCCGGGAGCAGTCTGCATATCAACCAGCATATTGACAATTCCCGGACGTCCGTTGATGCTTGCGCCGCCATTGCCGTAGATGCGGCCATACCAGATGGGATTCAGCTGCGAATTGGTGTCATAGCACAACAGCGAGCGGGCATTGGTGATGTTGAAGTTGAAACTCGGTTCGTGGAAATAACGGTGCTTTACCCAGCCTGTAACATTAGCAGAATGACCCTCCTTGTCGTAGAGCCGGAACGAAGGAATCTGAATATGGCCCGGATGGATAAACACAGAGTCAGAACCGTAGTAGGTGGTGTTGGTGAAATCGAGTCCTAGAGCTATGGTGTCGGCAAAGAGTTTGCCACGCAGGTCAATGTCGTGGAACGTGCCATAGAGCAACGCATAACCGCTTGCCCTGCCTTCCACCTTGTTGGCGAAAGCCATCATAAAGGGTTGCATGAACCGGATGTTGACCTTGTCGGCGTTTATGCCGAAGCTCAGCGAATCGCGCTTCACCCAGATGCCGCCCTCCACATCGGCCACGAATTTGTTGTTCTCCGTGATATTGGCACCAATGGAAACCATAGCGTTGGCAGCATCATATTTACTGCTGAGCAAAGCATCGCCCAACAGACCGCCGTTGTAGGTGAGACCCTTGACAAACAGCGAGTTAGTGTAGGCTATCGGTGAACTCGAGAAAAGTTGTTTGCCGGTGATTTTGCCCGATGCCAGACCTCCGAAAGTTACATAGTTTATTCCCAGGCTTGCAAAGACGTAATCGAGGTCAATGTCGCGCAGGGATATATTGAGCGAGTCGGTGGGCAATGCCGAAGCTCTGCCCTGAATGGTGGCATATTGGTCATCGCTGGAGACACGGACGCCATTCACCGTGAGATAACGGTCTGAGTAATGGATGGATGCCGGAGAGATATGCCATGTAGTGTCGTTGATGTCGAAGGTTGACGGCAATACCCTTACGTCGATGTCGGGATTATTGTTGATGGGATTTCGCTTAAGCAGCGAAACAAGACGTATGTCGCCGCCGAAAGATTTGTCGCGATGCACTTTCCAGCCCAACTCCGAGGAGACAGAGTCATTGAAAGCATTTACACCTAACCGCAACGTCACCTCATTGCTCTTGGCCGGCATTGTGGTGGTTGCCGATAAATTATACTTGGCCGTTTCGCGGTCGGCGTTAAGCGACAGACGCGTGTCGCGTATCAGCTTATCGCGCCCCTGCAACAGATACGGCACATCAACCGTGGCTTTCAGAGAGCCTTTGCTCTCATTGTAATTACCCGTGATGCTTACATCCTCAAGTACTTTGACGGGGAGATTGAAATACTCCTGTAAGTCTTCCGTGTTAGATATGGAGAGTCGCAAATCAGCAAATTCATTATCAGGGGCTATCGGCTTCTGCGCTATGAACGAAGGACACGCAGGAGCCAAAATATTGGTAACCACGAAGGGCATTCGGGCAAATGAGAAATGACCTTGGAGCGTGCCGTTGATGTAAGGTGAGCGGATAAGAGCAGTGCGTATTCCGTTAGCCTCAATGAAGCTTCTAAGCTCAAGGAAATCAAGGTCGAAAGCCTTCTTACCGGGGTATAGAATATGGAAATCAGTGAGCGACACTTCACCGTCAAGGTCGCGGATATTGTTACCCTTGACATCGACATCGAGATTGCCTCTCAGCTGCGAATTGCCTAACGGAGTGTGGAATGATATGGCTCCCAAGTTAAGATGCTCAACAGCAGCGGTAAGATTCAACGCTCCTATACCTGTGGCATAACTTCCCGTTCCGTCAATCTGCAGCCTTGCGTCAGCGTCATCTATCGTAACGGCCAAGTCCGTCAAAGCATGATTGCGGGTAACGTCAGCCACAATGTTCTGCCAACGCTTGCCTTTGTAGTCAATGAAAGGCACATCGGCGCTGAGCGTGCCACCGAGATAACCGTTGCTGAGGCTTATATCACATTCCGCGTCGATAGCCACCGAGCCCAAGTCTGCCTGAGCCAACAGCTGACCCACATTAAATCCCGGCGTATTGACTGTGGCTTGCAGGCTGAGATTCCTGGCATTCTTATAGTTGAGAGCCACATTGCCGTCGATATTCCCCAGTGCAGAAATCAGTTTGAAGTCGCTTTTCACCGACGTCAAAGAGCATTGCGCTTTAGCCGATAAGTCTATGCGGTCAAGCCTTTTCAGAATCTGAGCTACCTGAGGGGATGTTTTGGTCAGAGCCTCTACAAGATTAGCCGTTTCAGCACCATTGAGCAGGAGGCGCAATTTGCTCAAGTTGATTTTCAATTTGTCAGGGTTGCCCAGATTGCTCGCATCCCCTTTCAGATTCAGCGACAGACTGCGCGACGGATTGTTAAGAGTGAACTGTGCAATCTGCACGTCATTGAAATTACCCGCCACATCCAGATTTACGGCGTAAACGTGGTTGAATTTCTTTAACTCAGGCAGGAAAGCCGCCATATCCGCAGGACATATTTCGGCGTCTTCCAACGTGAAACGGTGATGCCCTGACTCAATGGATGACAGGAACTGCCACTTTCCGGCGGTGGATTCAACCGTTATATCGCCGGGCTGAATGGAAGTATGCGGCAAGTTCAACACCAACCCTTTGACCTCTAAGAGTGAGGGAGTGAGATGCACCTGACATTGCAGCTTATCGAGAGCGAAGCCGCTGCTTTCCTTGAAACGCAGACGGCGCAAGTCAATGGTGAAGTCATCGTTCTTCATTCTCGGCAACGATACATCGGCGGCTAAGTCGTGTATTGCCAAATGGTTGAAATCAATTTTGCCGGCCGGTCCGCGGGCTTTCCATAGCCTGTTGAACGTGGCAGCCGATTCGCGTATCACGACATGGCGAATGCGGAAATCGAACTTTGTGGGCGGCTTCCCCGGCTCCTTAGGCTTGAAAGCGTCAATGATAAACTGAATGTTCAGCGGCTCTCCGGCACGGTCCTGAATAATCTGTGCCCGAAGACCCACTATCTCAGCGTGGGTAAACACCAGGTCTTCGTTCCATAAAAGTCGCCAGAGAGCTATGCCGGCTCCCACGCGACTTACCTGAAGAGCTTTGCGCGATTGGCGGTCATATACCACCAAATCCTTTATCTCAGCCTGATTGAACGGGATAACCTGTACTTCGCCAATCTCAACCTTGGAGCCGAGAAACTGGCTTAGCTCCTTTTCAGCGCGCAAGCGAATGACATTTTGCACCGATGGCAGCGACAAGCCTATGTATAACAAGATTATAAGCCCGACGACCGTGATGACCGCCGTCATGATAATGCTGCGAAATACTCGGTAAAGATTCCTCATTCTAACCGACAAAATTACTAAATTTATTTGAAGCATAAAAATGGAGCGCGAAATGGTGCGTGAATCAGAATCAGAAATTGTGTTAAAATCATCCGGGCGGTCAACCAAGCCAAAAGTATTTGTGTTATGTAAGCTGTAAGTGAGATGAAGCCTTGTCTTAGACCCCATTCAACAAAAAATGTT
>FR897876.1 GCA_000437495.1 Prevotella sp. CAG:485 | reverse complement strand
GCATTAACATTTTTTGTTGAATGGGGTCATAAAAAAGGCGGCATACCGACACAAGCGGCACACCGCCTTTTCTTTATTTGGTTTATTTGCCTTCCTGCTCTTTCAGAGCGCGGTAGGTGAGAATCGGGTTCTTGGCTGCCGTAGTCTCATCCGGCTTGCGGATGTGAGTGGTAACCGGAGCTTCCTTCACCAGTTCGGGGGTTTCGCGAGCCTCTTTGGCCACCTTGTGCATAACGTCGATGAATTCGTCGAGCGTTTCCAGACTCTCAGTCTCCGTGGGTTCTACCATGAGGCTCTCGTGGAAGAGGAGCGGGAAGTAGATTGTGGGAGCATGGAAGCCGTAGTCGAGAAGACGTTTGGCCACGTTGAGAGTTGTAACGCCGGTTGACTTGTCGGCCAGGCCGTCGAATACAAACTCATGCTTGCAAACGCGCTCAATGGGGAGCAGATAATCGTCCTTGAGGCTCTCTTTGATGTAGTTGGCATTGAGGGTTGCCATAGGACCTACATTCTTGATGTTCTCTTTACCCAGCGAGAGGATATAAGCGTAAGCACGCATCATAACGCCGAAGTTGCCCAGGAACGAGCTGATGCTGCCGAGGCTCTCTTTGCCGAAGTCGATGTAGAACTTGCCCTCCTCGTTTTTGCGAACACGGGGATTGGGAAGGAATTCGCGCAGTTTCTCTACCACACCGATAGGACCGCTGCCGGGACCGCCGCCGCCGTGAGGTGTGGAGAAGGTCTTGTGCAGATTGATGTGCATGATGTCGAAGCCCATATCGCCGGGACGAACCTTGCCCAACAGCGGGTTGAGGTTAGCTCCGTCGTAATAGAGCAGACCGCCTGCCTTGTGTACGAGGTCGGCAATCTCAAGAATCTCTACCTCGAAAAGGCCAAGAGTGTTGGGGTTGGTCATCATGATGCCGGCGATTGAATCGTCGAGCAGAGGTTTCAGATCCTCCACGTCGATGCAGCCGTTGGGTTTCGATTTAACAACCACAACATCCAGACCGGCCACCATGGCCGAAGCGGGATTGGTGCCGTGAGCTGAGTCAGGCACAATCACCTTTGTGCGCTTGCTGTCGCCGCGGCTTTCATGATAACGGCGCATCACCATCAGGCCGGTGAGCTCGCCGTGAGCGCCTGCGTACGGGTTGAGAGTGAACTCGCTCAGACCGCTCAGCTCTGCCAGCATTTGCTGCAGATTGTAGTACAGCTCAAGAGCACCCTGTGCCGTCTCTGCCGGCTGCAAAGGATGCAGACCTGCAAACTGAGGAAGCACGCTCAGCTCCTCGTTGATTTTGGGGTTATACTTCATGGTGCAGCTGCCCAGGGGATAGAAGCCGGTGTCTACACCGAAATTCTTGTTGCTGATGTTGGTAAAGTGGCGCACTGTGTCGAGTTCGCTCACTTCGGGCAGATCGAGAGCCTCTTTGCGCTGCAGATTTGCCGGGATAGCTTTCAGGGTATCACCCTTGAATTCATTGCGAGGCAGTTCGTAGCCACGGCGTCCGGGACGTGATACCTCAAATATCATTTTGTCGTATGTCTTCATGATGTGGCTCCTTATGCTTCGGTTATGATTTTTACCAGATTATCTATCTCAGCTTTTGTGCGCTTCTCAGTTACGGCAAATTCAACCATACCGTTGCCCAGGTTCAGACCGCCCATAATGCCGTTGTCGAGCAGACGTTTGTTGAGAGCGTCCACGTCCATATCGGTGTGGAGGGTTAACTCTTTGAGGAACGGTTTGCCGGGGAAGGCGTCGGTAAAGCGACCGGTACGGAGCAGCTCATCGTGCAGATAATGTGCGCCGTCAGAAGCCAGTTCATTAACCTCGCGCAGACCTTCGCGGCCCATCAGCGACAGATATATGGTGGCGAAGAGCACCATCAGGCTCTGGTTGGAGCAGATGTTGGATGTGGCTTTTTCACGACGGATATGCTGTTCGCGAGCCTGAAGAGTAAGCACGAAGGTGCGGTTGCCGTTGATGTCTTTTGTAGCGCCTACAACGCGACCCGGCATTTTGCGCAGCAGAGTCTTTGTGCAGGAGATATAACCCAGATACGGGCCGCCGAATTCCATAGGCATGCCAAGGGTCTGACCGTCGCCGCAGGCTATGTCGCAGCCCCATTCAGCCGGTGTGCGAAGCACTGCCAGAGCCGACGGATCAGCATACATTGCCATAAGTGCCTTTGCGCAATGCAGCTTGTCGGCCAGGCCGGTGAAGTCTTCTACTATGCCATAGCGGTTGGGCTGCGGCACTATCATGCCGGCAACGTCGCCTTTTGCCAGTTCGGCATCAAGAAGGCTCAGGTCTGTAACGCCATCTTTGGCAGCTATCTCGGTGAGCTCAATGCCGTGATAGTGAGCGTATGTGCGCATTACACGGAGCACCTGTTCGGGCATGGTTGCCGACGTAAGAACGCGGTTCTTCTTGCGTGCCGATGCCACCATCATCATCATCACCTCGGCCGAAGCTGTGGCGCCGTCATACATGGAGGCGTTGGTACATTCCAGGCCGTCAAGCTCGCTTATCATGCTCTGATACTCGAAGATGTACTGGAGCGTACCCTGCGAGATTTCGGGCTGATAAGGGGTGTATGCCGTATAGAACTCGCTGCGCTGCAACAGATGGCCAACGGTAGCGGGGGAGTAGTGGTCATAGACGCCACCACCGGCAAACACCGTGAGGGGTTTGTTTTTGCGGCCGAGCTCATCGAAGTGTTTGCGCAATTCTATTTCGCTCATTGCCGAAGGAATGTTGTAGTCGCGTTTGAAGATAACCTCTGCGGGAACATCGGCATAGAGGTCATCTACGCTTTGCAGACCTATGCGCTCAAGCATCTTGCAAATGTCTGCTTCGGTATGCGGTATGAATTTGTTGCTCATATTGATTGTTGTCCGGCGCTTATTCCTTATCTGCCAACGCGAAGCTTTACAGGCAGCTTAGCTGTTGAAAAATTTACTTTATGTGATTTTCATAATCCGGCCCTTCTCAGGCACTATGATTACTCCAATCAGCTGTCAGATAACGAATCTATGCCGGGATTTTTTATTTATAGGTAGAAACGGCGGCTGCCGGCCTTAATGTGGCAGCAGTCGCCGGTTCGTTTTTCTATTTGTTGGAATTATTCCTCGCAAATTTTAGCGTAAGCTTCTGCGTCGAGAAGTTCTGAGGGCTGCTCGCTGAGTTTCACCTTCATAATCCAGGCGCCGAAAGCATCTTCGTTGATAGCTTCGGGAGTATCTTCGAGAGCTTCGTTGATTTCGATTACTTCACCGCTAACGGGCGAGATCAGGTCGGAAGCTGCTTTAACGCTCTCTACTGCGCCAAATTCTTCACCTGCTGTTACGGTGTCGCCAACCTCGGGCATGTCAACATAAACTATGTTGCCAAGTGCGTGCTGTGCATAGTCAGTGATGCCAACGGTTGCGATGTCGCCGTCTATCTTTACCCATTCGTGTGAGTCTGCGTAAAGCAGTTCTGCCAATACTTTGCTCATGATGTGTGTATATGCGTTTGTGTTAGTTTATTTTTTGTAGCTTTTGTCGTAGAACCGTTTCTTGACAACCTTGCCAGGGAAGGTCTTCTTGCGGATACGTATTTCTACGGGCGTTCCGAGCTTGTCGTAGGGCTTGTTGACCATGGCCATAGCCACGCTCTTGCCGGTGGAGATTGAGCGGTAACCGGTTGTTACATAGCCAATTTCCTGTCCGTCGGCCTCTACGGGATAGCCGTGGCGGGGTATGGCGTTGCCTTCCAGCTCTATGCCTACTATGCGGCGTTTAACGCCATTGCTTTTCTGCTGCCACAGAGCTTCGCGGCCTATGAACTCGGGCTTGTCGAATTTCACGAACATGCTCAGGCTGGCTTCGATGGGCGAAATCTCAGCGCTCAGCTCGTCGCCGTAGAGTGGCAGACCAACCTCAAAGCGCAGAGTGTCGCGGCAGCCGAGTCCGCAGGGCGTTACGCCTGCTTCCATCAGCTTGTCCCATACCTTCTGGATGAAGCCGTGGCTTGCATAAATCTCAAAGCCGTCTTCGCCGGTGTAACCCGTGCGGCTTACTATTACCTCTTCGCCGTCGCGGTCAAAGGTGGTGAAGTTGTAGAACTTCAGGTCGCGCACCGGCATATCAAGAACGTTTACCAGAGTGTTCTCTGCCTCCGGACCCTGAACGGCAACCTCGCCGTAATACGGGCTCTGGTTCTCAACCTTTACGTCGAAGCCCTTGGCCTGTTCTTCTATCCATGCCCAGTCTTTGTCGATGTTTGCGGCGTTGATTACGAGGAAGAACTCGTTATCGTTTACCTTATACACCAGCAGGTCATCAACCGTACCGCCGTTTTCATAGCACATCATGCCGTAGAAAATCTGGCCGTCGGGAGCACCCGTTACATCGTTGACAAAGATATGATTTACATATTTCTCTGCCTCAGGACCTTTAACGCGCACTTCGCCCATGTGGCTTACGTCGAAAACGCCAACGTTCTGGCGAACGGCGTTATGCTCGTCGGTTATTGTGCTGTATTGGATGGGCATATCGAAGCCTCCGAAGGGACTCATCAAAGCGCCCAGTTTCACATGGCGGTCATGAAGGCACGTCTGCTGAAGATTGTTTTCCATTTGTAGATTTACGGTATTCTAAAATTTTTTTCAAAGGTACAAACGTTTTGCAAACTGTGCAAATTTTGCAGCCAAAATCTGATACCTTTGTTGCTCAGTCGTTGTCAGGCTCTGTTACTTGAAAAGATATTGGGCCGAGATGGACTGATTGTTATGGATTCTGCGAATGGTATCGGCGAAGAGTTTTGCCACCGGCAATACCGTTACCTTGCTGTTTTCACGCTCGTAGGGGATGGAGTTGGTGAAGATGATTTCCGTCAGCTCCGAGTTCTGAACACGTTCTGTGGCCGGATCCGACATCACGGCATGGCTGCACAGTGCGCGAACTGACTTGGCGCCCTGGCTCATCAGCAAATCGGCGGCTTTGGTTATGGTGCCGGCGGTGTCAACCATGTCGTCAACCAGAATCACGTTTTTGTCTTTCACATCGCCAATCACGGTCATGTTGGCAACCACGTTGGCTTTGGCGCGCTGTTTGTGGCAAAGCACCAGAGGCACGTCGAAGTATTTGGCATAGGAGTTGGCACGCTTGGCGCCGCCAACATCGGGGCTGGCCATGACGAGGTCCTTGAGGTGGAGGCTCTCGATGTAGGGGATGAAGATTGAGGATGCATACAGGTGGTCAACAGGCACATCGAAGAAACCCTGTATCTGGTCGGCATGCAGGTCCATGGTTATCAGACGGTCAATGCCGGCGGCCGTAAGAAGATCGGCAACGAGTTTGGCTGCTATGCTCACGCGGGGTTTGTCTTTGCGGTCCTGACGTGCCCAGCCAAAGTACGGCATTACGGCTACTATGGTCTCTGCCGATGCGCGTTTGGCTGCATCTATCATGAGCAGCAATTCAAACAGATTGTCTGCATTGGGGAAGGTGGATTGCACCAGATATACCTCTGAACCACGGATTGACTCTTCAAACCCGACTTCAAACTCGCCGTCTGCGAAAAACTCTGTTTTCATCTTGCCGAGTTCTATGCCGAGTTCGCGGCAGATACTCTCACCCAGATAGTGTGAGCGTGTTCCTGCAAAAATTTTGATGGGGGGAAGGTTAGAAGACATTTATGTTTTGTTTAGATGGTTGTTCTTTAGGCTGGGGCAGAGAGAGAATCACGGCGCCTTTGGCCGGCAGCTCAACTCTTGTTTCGTCGCCGGGGTGCAGACTTACGTGCATGGTCTGCTGCGAGAGCAAATCCTGAACTTCAATGTCGTCACCGGGCTCTATTCGCATCATGCCAAAAGCATCGGCAGGGATTCTGACGTCTGCTGTCTGAGCGGTTTGAGAAAAGTTGGCTACTATGAGCAACGTCTGACCGAGCGCAGAACGCAAAAAGGCAAAAATGCTGTGCGGGTTGAAGCCTTGGTGGTTAAGGTTCACATACATCAAATCGTAGAATGAACCCTGACGCAGCGCCGGTTCGGAATTGCACATTGTGAGAATCTTCGCATACAGATTGCGTAGCCAGCTCTCCTGCGGTGTGAGGGTGTGCGTCACCAGTCGGCGCATCGAGGCGTAACTCCAGTAATCGAAGATTGTTGTGCGGTCGTTATGTCCTGAGAAGCCCTCAGCCTCCTGACCGCGCTCTCCGGCTTCCTGCCCGAAATAAATCAGATACGGGCCTTTCGAGAACATGGTGCTGACCACTAAGGCCGGTGTTACAGAGAGGGGATTATTGCCGAAAGCGGAGGAGCCGTAACGCACCTCATCGTGATTCTCCAGGAAGTTGAGCATCTTGTCGGAGATACCCTCCAAGGCCTGCCAGCATCCGGTGAGACGAGCCGCCGAGAATTTGTTATGCTCTATGCCCACAATGGTGTCATAGAGACCTACCTTGTCATACAGGTAATCAAAACCGCCATATTGCAGATATGAGCGATAGAGACCTATGTCGTAAATTTCTCCGATAAAAATGGCATCGGGGAAATCCTTTTTCACGGCCGCAATGGCCCAATGCCAGAATTCCACCGGCACCATGTGTACCATATCGCAGCGGAAGCCGTCGACGCCTCTTGCCAGCCAGTAACGCAAAATGTGAAGCATCTTGCCCCACAGCCTCGGCACAGGCCAGAAATGCGTCTGACCCGACTCATAGTCGCGGCCGTAGTTGAGCTTCACAGTCTCATACCAGTCGTTACGTCCCGGAAAGGCCGAGAAGCAATCGTTGCCGGTGACTTTTGCCGGAAACTCCACGTATGCCGGGTCGCTGCTTATGTCGAAATCAGGTTCAAACTGCTGATTGGTGATGTAATAGTAGTCATTTGCCGGCGAGAAGCGCAGTGTGGTGTCGTCGTCAGCGCCGAAAGGTGTTACTCCCTCCGGAGCCGCATCCGACCGATAACGCCGCGCGGTGTGATTCGGCACAAAATCCATCAGCACCTTCATTCCGGCCTTATGAGTGCGCTTAACCAAAGCGTCGTACTCTTCCAGACGCTTGTCGACATTCACAGCCAAAGCCGGGTCAACATCGTAATAATCCTTTATGGCATAGGGTGAACCGGCTTCTCCTTTCACCACATGTGGATTATCCTTTTCAATGCCGTAAGCGCTGAAATCGGTCTTGGTGGCCATTTCCAGTACCCCGGTGTACCATATAGCGTTGACGCCGAGCGATTTAATGTCGCTCAGCAATTCGTATGTATAGTCGTTGAACTTACCGGAGCCATTTTGCTGCAACGTACCGCCGGGTATGCAGGTATCGTTTAGGTTGGTCAGCAATCGAGGGAAAACCTGGTAGATTATCAGTCGAGTATCCGGCATAATGTTTTCTTCTTGTTAGCGGTAATGACGGTTGGCTATTTCTTCTACCACAGGGAGGGCAGCTTCATAGCCTTCTAAAATTATACGGTCCATTTCCTTGACCGAAAAAGTTGAATAGCGGCTCAGCGACCTGTTCTGAATCACATAGTCGCATTTCTCAAGGTCTTGCAACACGTTTCCTTTCATCACAAGCTGATATGACCTCAGCGCTATTGACAAAATTGAACTCCTGTAGCGATAGTTTCTGTCGAGAGGATTGCAGTTTGAACCCAACAGAATATCGCATTTGTCGCGGATTGCCCAGGCAGGCAGATTTCTCAGCACGCCGCCGTCAATGTAGTGGACACCGTTGATGCGCACCGGCGGGAAAAGTACCGGTATGGAACATGACGCCAACACGGCCTGCACCGTATCGTCGGCACTGAATCCGGTGGACACGCCTTTGTCGAGGTTTGTGGCGCAGATATAAGTGGGAATCTGCATCTCCTCAAGCTTTTGTGTCGGCAGCCACTGACGCAGCAGTTTCTCAAACCGCCGCAGCGACATCAGACCGTCGCGCGGCATGGTCCATTCTTTGAAATCGCCGAAACGAAGATGCTCAATAAAACAGTCGCGCATCTGGGCACCGGTGAATCCGGCACCATACATAGCGGCAGCTATGGAGCCGGCACTGACGCCGGCACAGATTGATGCTTTTAATCCGAAACGTTCAAGAGCCAATACCACACCAATGTGGCTGAAACCCCTCGCGCCGCCGCCGCTCAAGGCCAAGCCCAGACGCGGTCCGCTGCGCGTAATGGTCTGCAATATGCCGTTTATTGTTGGTAATTTCATCACGGTTATGCAGTATACGGATTTTGCCGTTCGCGACTTACCGTTCGTTCCATGGTGCAAAATTAATAAAAATTTATCAATCTCTAAAACCCTAATCTTTAATTATTTTGTCTTGTATCTGCCACCTTAATCTAATCCTTGTTGCAAACACATTATTATATATTTTTGAGCTGAAAATTTTTCTCGCACTCGGCGTGTAAACTTCTGCGGCCCTTTTTTCGTTAATTAATTAAACAAACCGCAAGACTATGAAATTCATACAGCCCAAACTTCCGTATCTGCCCGATGCCTTGGCTCCGGTCATCAGCCAGACAACTATTGAATATCATTGGGGCAAGCATGAGAAAGCCTATATCGATACTCTCAATTCGCTTATTGAGGGCACTGAATATGAGAATCTGCCAATCGAGGAGATTATACGCCATTCCGAAGGGACTTTATTCAACAATGCTTCTCAGGCATGGAATCATATCTTCTATTTCTTCCAGTTCTCGCCCACAGGACGCCACGAGCCGGTAAGTCGTTTGCGCACTCAGATTGAGGATCAGTTCGGCAGTTTCGACCATTTCAAATCACAGTTTGAGCAGGCCGGCAAAACGCTCTTCGGCTCCGGCTGGGTATGGCTTTCAGCCGACGCCATCGGCAACCTCTTTATCACTCAGGGCAAAAATGCCGAATCTCCTCTTACCCAAGACCTAAAGCCGCTGTTGGTGTTTGATGTCTGGGAACACGCCTACTATCTCGATTATCAGAACCGCAGACCCGACTATCTGAGCAAGTTATGGGAGATAGTCGACTGGTCAGTGATTGAGAAACGCTATGAAGAAGAATGAGTTGACATAACTCTCAACCGCAAATAGAAATGGCCAGTCTAAAGATATACGGCCAATCCAAGGATGCGTGGTTAACGGGTTCGTTCCCGGCCACGCATCCATCCTTTTTAGCCTCATATACATCCTTTTTACAGGCTTATAAAAGTTAATTTGCGCAGATTGAGCAAAGGCAGTAACTTTGTGGTGTGAGAGATACGCAAAACATAAAGCAACCCGCCATGGAGCCGGCGTGGAAACGCTGGTGTGTAGTCATACTGATGATAGTGGCTATGGCAGGCGGATATATGCTACTGTATGCCCTCTCGCCCTTACAGACGGCATTGGAGCAGAAAGGCTGGTCGCTGATGGCTTACAGCCGCTATTCAAGTGCCGAGAGCTTTCTCAACGTCTTTTGCGGAATCTTGCTCTTTGCCGGACTGTTGATAGACCGGTTGGGTGTAAAGTTTTCGGGCATCCTTGCCGCTTGCTGCATGATTATCGGGGGAGCCATCAATTACTATGCGCTCACAGATTCCTTTGCACAGTCGGCTTTCTACATTTGGTTAGACAATAATTTGAATCTGCCCGACTCAGCCTGGAACATAACTCCTTTCTGCCGCGGCATGGCACCGTCGGCCAAACTGGCGGCTGTAGGATTCATGATTTTCGGTGTCGGCATTGAAATGTCGGGAGTTGCCGCCTCTCGCGCTTCAGTAGGCTGGTTCAAGGGCAAAGAGCTTGCCGTGGCCATGGGTGTGCAGTTGGCAGGGTCGCGTCTGGTGGTTGCTTTGGCATTATGGGCTTCGCCGCGTATTGCAGCTTACGGTGGGAATATGAACGTGGACCGGCCATTGGGCTGGATGCTCCTGATTCTTGTTATAGGGCTTCTCTGCTGGCTTGTTTACGGTCTTATGGATACCTCTAAACCAAGCGCACAAAAAGACCGTCAGACGGCGTTTATAACGCCTTTAAAAGGCTTGCTTCGCAACACTGTCAACAACCGTATTCTCTGGCTCCTCGCAGCTATCTGTGTAGCCTATTACGCTTCGCTGATACCCTTCTACCGTTACGCCACGGCAATGCTGCAGGAGGCGCTGAACACGAGTGCCGACAGCGCTGCCGGCGTACTGGCGTCGTTGCCCATGATTTCGGCGCTTTGCACCCCTTTGGTATGTCTCATTCCCGATTTTCGGGGAGGCGCCGTCTGGCTGACTGCCCTGGGCAGCCTCTTCATGGCCTTGTGTTATTTGATTTTTGCTTGCATATTACCTCTGGCGCCTTACCTTTGGCTGGCATACGCAGCTATAGGCATGCTGGCCATCGCCTCGGCGGTAATATCCGCCGGTCTGTGGCCCTTATTGCCGCGTGTGGTGCCGATGCAGTCGCTCGGGAGTGCTTACGCTTCGTTCTACTGGCTGCAATCATTAGGATTGTTTCTCACGCCGCTCGCGGTGGCTCAGGTAATGGGAGAATCTACTGATTACGCTCCGGCAATGATGCTCTTCTCAATGCTTGATGTGGCAGCTTTGGCAGGCGCTGTCTTCCTGCTGCTTTACAACAAATCGCGTAAGTTGGGACTTAACAGCCCGAACCGAATAAAAAGCGGCGCCACTAAGACCCCATTCAACAAAAAATGT
>FR897875.1:4623-17891 GCA_000437495.1 Prevotella sp. CAG:485 | reverse complement strand
TGTTCAAATTTTTGTCATGTACTTAATTCGCAACCAAAAGAACACTAACAATAAAGCATTATGAAATTAACGTTCAGGGCCTTTGCATTACTGCTCATGGCCGCGTTGACGCTCGGCTCGGTCACCACGACGGAGGCACGGGTACCGGCAAAAAAAGTACAGCCGCCAAGAAGCGCAGCACTTAGGGCGAAGGCGGTGGCATGAGTGCCGCCAAACTCAAAAACAACAATCTGATATGCTACAACTACGGCATGGAAGAGGGGCTGATGATGAAATCATCAATCGGTCTCGATACTTCGGATATAGGCTGGAATTTCGGCTTTAAGGTCTTCGGGGGCAATTACAGCGTTGTAGGCAACACGCTGAAGGTTACCTCGGGCGGTCTGAGAATCACCGCCACCAGCACCAACGGCGGNNNNCGCCACCAGCACCAACGGCGGCCGCTCCTTCACCGACAAATTCGCCAACGGCAAGAATGGCGCCGGCGACAAGTGTTTCCTCTACAACCTCACTCCGCAAAAGAAACTCACACCCGAACAAATACGCAAAAAGCTTGAAGAGGGCACTTACACAGCCGCATATATCGAGCTGTACGAATCGTCGGATAATCCAATCCTGGCTTTCCCGGCCACGGTGAAGTTCGTTCCTGAAGAGAACCCCGGGGAAGGTGAATACAAGATAACGGCCGACAATGTGGTGATGACGGCTCTCGGAATCCTGAAAGGGCGCTATGCCTTTATCGACAACACTCTGATGATTAACAATCCGCGGAACACCAGCAATACGTTGTATATACTCAACGAAAAGGATTTCGCCACTACTTACCTGAGCATTCCCCTGGTTTACACAGTGATTAAGGGCTTACGTGAGGGCAGAGCCATAGACGTGTCGCTAACAATAATACTCTAACCACAACATTGCAAAAAATGAAAACGAGAATAGCAAGGCGAATATTTCCGGCAATAGTGCTTTTAGCCGGAGTAAAAACGGCTTCAGCCTCCGTGCCCATGACCTTCCAGGGCAGTTACGACGTTTTGATTCCCGGAGGTCCCAAGGGAACCTTTGAATACCTGAGTGTATATGTCAATTACAAGGGGTCAATGGTGGGTTCCGACAACAATGAAGGCCAGTTTTACAGAGAACAAAAAATGCTCCGCATGACAGGCAACGGCAAAACCATCGTGGGGGAATTAGACTCCTGCGGAATGTATTATGTGGGCGCAATCAGAAACGACTCTGACCTGACGACACGAAACTGCGTTATCTTCCGAACTCCCGCCAATGACCATAGCATGAAGATTTATAACGTGGATAAACATCTGATGGACTCGGTGCCTAACGCAACCGATTTTGTCTTCTTGCAGCTGAAAAACTACGTCAAAGGCATCAATCTCTGGATTCCGGTAGGTTTGAAATGCGAACGCAATGCATGGATATCTAATGCAGCTGCCAATTGCGGAAAGCTGGTAATTTCCAATCCTAATTCTGAAATGTTACAGGAGTTAGGCAACCTGAACTTCGTCTACTGCATCTACCCCAACTCCAAAATGATAAAGATTATCTTCCCCGATGGCCAATTCACTGAGAAGTCACTTTCCAGCCAAGACACTGAGTGGGGACGTCTGAAGCTCGATCTGGGAAAAAGAGACATACCCGATTTGGGCAACGTGGAACTTATTTTGAGATTCTATTTCGGAGAATAACGCAGCGGCTCAATTGGGCTAATTGGGCTTATAAGTCTTATAAATCTTATAAATCTTATAAGGCTTATAGGGGTAAGTGCTTTGAGAGAGCGTGTTTTGCAACATAAACGCGCTCTCTTATTCTTTTGCCGCAATTTTTGCCTCCTTTGCCCAACTTTATGCCGCCGGTATCCAAAAAAATTATTACCTTTGTATTTAGATAATTCCCGAGCCGCCTCCCGCCCTCCATTACCATAGGCGAGCCCCGAAGAGGCCACCCCTCTTCAGATGCCATGAAAGGGATTTACAAATTTGAAAAATGACTGATTCGCAGGTCGACATAAAAGAGAATGACATTTTCGAGCTGTCGCCCGAATTGCTCACTGTGCTTCTCAAAGACCACACGTTAAGCACCCCTGAGCGGCAGGTCAATATCTTTTGGGCCACCGACAATTACGCCGACCGCGGCGCCGGCTATCAATACGCCGACGAAATAACGGTGGAGAAAATCACCGGCGATAACGGCATGGTCATAGTTCCACGCTCAGTAAAGACCCGGCAGCAACAGCAACAACGCAGCCGCGAAATGGCCGAGGTCTTCACCCCGTCGTGGATATGCAACGCGCAAAACAATCTTGTTGACAACGAATGGTTTGGCCGCGAAGGAGTTTTCAACACCGAGAACGGCGACCATACATGGGCTGTCAACCCAACACCTGTTCTCTTTCCTGAAGGGCGCATATGGCGCGACTATGTGCGCGACACGCGTCTTGAAATCACCTGCGGCGAAGCGCCTTACGTCGTCAGCCGTTACGACACCGTCAGCGGCGAGCCGATACCCATTGAGCGGCGCATCGGCTTGCTCGACCGCAAGCTCAGGGTCATTTCCGAAAACGTGGACAACTCCGCCGACTGGCTCAAATGGGCGCAGGTGGCTTTTCAGAATGTCTACGGATATGAATGGCAGGGCGACAACCTGTTGCTCGCCCGCGAGAATCTGCTCATGACGTTTGTTGACTATTTCAAAGCCAAATTCGGCAAAGAGCCGCTTTTGAAATCGCTCCTTTACATTGCCTACATCATTTCGTGGAATTTCTGGCAAATGGACGGTCTCAAAGGGGTTGTTCCCGGCACATGCGGCGAACGGCGGCAGATAGTTGCCGATCTTTTCGGCGAAACGGAGGTAGTGAGCCAATGCGACGGGTGCAAAAACGGCGACATCAGGCGCCACAACGGCTCTTACTGCCTCATTCGAGACTGGGGCGCCAAGTCTGAGAGCAAAAAGAAAATCCGATTTATCGACCTTATAAAATAACCGGCATGGAATATTTCTCAAACCTTAAAGCCAAGCTGATATACGTGTTCCGCATTCCCGACGAGGCACACAGCGACTGTCTGAAAATAGGCGAAGCCACATTCGACGACGGCAACATCACTCTGCCGCCCAACAGCAGCGCGCTCAATAAAGCCGCCACGGCCCGCATTGACCAGTATACCAAGACTGCCGGAATAGCTTACGAACTTCTCCACACGGAAATAGCCATCTCCGTGCGCGACGGTCATCTTGCAGGCATCAACGACAAGGAAGTCCACGACGTGCTTCTCCGCAGCGGCATCAAGCGCAAAGTCTTCGATAAGGTCAACGGCGCCAACGAATGGTTCTGCTGCGACCTCGAAACGGCCAAACGGGCTATCACAGCCGCCAAAGAGGGCCGCAAGGCTCTTAATCCAAACGAAATTTCCGTGAATATGACGCCTCCTTGTTTATATCCCAATCAACGTGATGCAGTTGAGTTTACGAAAGACAGATTCAAAAGGATTAAAGAAGTTCTTTGGAATGCAAAAATGCGCTTTGGCAAGACCATAACAGCATTGACATTAATAAAAGAAATGCCTGAGCTAAAGCGTGTTCTGATTTTTTCACATCGTCCTGTGGTTAATCAAAGTTGGTACAAAGATTTTCAATGCGTTTTTTGCGACAACAATCAGTATTTATATGGGTCCAAAACATTAGGTGAAAGTTTCTCGTCTCTTGAATCTCAGTTTTATAAACAAAATAAAAAATATTTCTATTTCGCTTCCATCCAAGATCTCCGGGGCTCAGAAGTCGTCGGTGGAAATTTCGATAAAAACAATGAAATATTTTCAACCGATTGGGATCTAATTATAATAGATGAGGCACACGAAGGTACTCAAACAGATTTAGGTAAAGCAGTCAAAAAAGAATTAAAACGTTCTAAGACGAAATTTCTTCATCTCAGCGGTACTCCATTTAATATTCAAGATGAATTCGCAGATGAAGATACTTACACCTGGGATTACGTTATGGAGCAGCGCGCCAAAGCACAGTGGGATCTCACACATCCCGGCGACCATAACCCCTACGCGGGTCTTCCGCGCATGAATATCTACACATACGACCTCGGGCGGCTCATGAACGAGTTTGCCGACGAGGACATTGCCTTCAACTTCCGCGAGTTCTTCCGCACCACTGAAGACGGCGAGTTCGTTCACAAACAGCACGTTGAGGACTTCCTCAATCTGCTCACAAAGACGCGCGAAGGCGACGACGTTTACCCCTTTGCCAACAAACGTTACCGCGACATCTTCCGCCATACGCTGTGGATGGTTCCGGGCGTCAAGGCCGCCAAAGCTCTCGCCGCCATGCTGCGCAACCACCCGGTGTTCCGCTTGTTCAAGATTGTGAACGTTGCCGGCGACGGCGACGAAGAGGAACCCAACGAGGAAGCGCTGCGCAAGGTGAACAACGCCATAGGCCCCGACCCCGACATGACATGCACCATAACGCTCTCTTGCGGCCGTCTCACCACCGGCGTCAGCGTAAAGCCCTGGACCGGTGTGCTGATGCTGTCGGGAAGCCACAACACCGCAGCCTCGGCTTATATGCAGACCATCTTCCGCGTGCAAACCCCGGCAACCATCAACGGACGCGTCAAGGAAGACTGTTATGTGTTTGACTTCGCCCCCGACCGCACTCTCAAAGTGCTTGCCGAAACGGCCAAAATCTCCACAAAAGCCGGCAAACAGACCACTTCCGACCGTCAGCAGCTCGGCGAATTCCTGAATTTCTGCCCTATCATCGCTGTGGATGGCAGCAAGATGAAACGGTTCAACACCGAGCAGATGCTTCAGCAGCTCAAACGCGTGTATGTGGAGCGCGTGGTGCAACATGGCTTCGAAGACGGTTACCTCTACAACAACTATGAGCTGATGCGGCTCTCAGACGTCGACATCCGCGAGTTTGACGAGCTGAAAGGCATCATCGGCAAGACAAAGGCCATGGGTAAGACCAACGACATCATCGTCAACAACCAGGGTCTCACCGATGAGGAATATGCCGAGCAGGAACAGCTCGAAAAGAAAAATAAACGTCAGCGCACACCCGAAGAACAGGCACGCCTCGAAGAGCTGAAGAAAAAGCGCAAAGTCAAGGAAGACGCCATCTCCATACTCCGCGGCATCTCCATACGCATGCCGCTGCTCATCTACGGCGCCGACATCACCGACGAAGACAAAGAGCTTACCATTGACAATTTCACCTCGCTTGTCGACTCGCGTTCGTGGGAGGAGTTTATGCCTAAAGGCGTTAGCAAGCAGCGCTTCAACGCCTTCAAGAAATACTACGACCCCGACATATTCACCGCCGCCGCCAAGCGCATCCGCGCAATGGCCCGCGCTGCCGACCGTCTCTCTATCGAGGAACGTATCGAGCGCATTGCGGCCATCTTCGCCACGTTCCGTAATCCCGATAAGGAAACGGTCTTGACTCCGTGGCGTGTTGTGAATATGCACATGAGCGACACACTCGGCGGATATACTTTCTTCAACGAGGACTTCTCGGAAACAATCGAAGAGCCGCGCTTTGTCGACCGTGGCGATGTTACTGCCGAGGTCTTTGCGCCGGATAGCCACCTGCTTGAAATCAATTCCAAGTCGGGCCTTTATCCGTTGTATCTCGCCTACAACATCTACCGCTCGCGGCTGCGCGACGAAATGTTCTCGCCGGAAACCCTCGAAGAACATCAAGCCATCTGGGACGCTGCCGTTGCAGAAAACATTTTTGTTATCTGCAAAACCCCAATGGCTAAATCCATCACGCGCCGCACCCTCCTTGGCTTCCGCAAGGGAAAGACCAATATGTGGGCGCCCGAAGACTTAATCAACAAAATCAAAAACCAGCCTGAACTGTTCATCAAAAAAGTTCAGGACTTAGTAGGAAAGAACGTGAAGATCAAAGCAATCGTCGGCAATCCGCCTTATCAGGTAATGGATCAAGGTAATTGTACTTCATCTACGGCAATATACCCTTTGTTCATAGAAATAGCTCAAAAGATTAACCCTCAAAATATTTCTATGATAACTCCTTCTAAATGGCTTACTTTACAAGGTCGTGGTCTGTCAGAATCTTGGGCTCTTTCAGTTTTAGAATCAAATAATATTGTTTCTATATTTGATTACTCAAACTCTAACGATGTATTTCCACACGTTGAGATTAAAGGTGGTATATGTTACTTCCTTATAGACCCAACTCATAATGGACCATGTAAATACTCTATAATCCAAGAAGGGAAAAAATCAAGTAGCAATCGTTTCCTTAATAAGTGGGGTATAGTAATTCGCGATGCTAAAGCTGAAGATATTCTTTCTAAGGTGGCAGCTAAGCACGGTGATGATTATTTTGACAAGTTCTCATTTGCCTCATATGTCATGCCTCGTCACCAGTACGACCAAGGTGCCCAACTTAGTACTTCTTGGCGTGGCTATAGCGTTACACCTTCATCATACAACAATATTAAGTGCTACCTGAATAAACAGCTTATTTCAGATGGCTATGGTTGGGTAAGTATCAATGATATACCCAAAAATCATAATACGATTCCATTCCATAAGATTTATATTTCTAAAGCTTATGGCGCTGGAGAAGGATTCCCACATCAAATCCTTGGAGTCCCATTCTATGGGGAACCGAACTCTGTTTGTACTGATACTTATATAGTCATTCGCCCAGAGACTGGATTCGAGTCCGAACAAGTTGCTAAAAATGCAATAAAATATCTTAGATCCAAATTCTTTAGGTATCTTGTAAGTGTCAAAAAGAAGACCCAAGACGCCGCGCGTGATGTTTACCAATTTGTTCCACTTCAGGACTTCACATCCAACAGCGACATCGACTGGAGTAAGAGCATCGAGGAAATCGACGCTCAACTCTACGCCAAATACAACCTCTCCGATGAAGAAATCTCCTTCATCGAATCCATGATAAAGCCAATGTAAAACAACTATGGCAAAAGGTAGCGTGTTGATAAAACTTTTCAAAATTTGTTGATTCGCAACAATGCAAAGGGAATAAGGTATAGCAAATATGCTGCCATAATGAGTAAGTTTAACACAAAAAGAAGATAGCATGAAAAAAGTCATCATCTCTATGATTCTTTGCTGCTTGGCCGTTTGTGGCTACGCACAAGAACATCTTTCTTTCAAAGGTATTCCTATTGAAGGAAGCATCACGGAATTCTGTCAGAAACTGAAAGCCAAAGGCTTTATTGAGATGCCTTATGATGGAGATATGCGGTTATTTCAAGGTAAATTTACGGGTCGCAAAGTTACAGTTGGTGTAATTCCTACAGATATCGGAGAAAATGTTTCTTCCATTGGGGTTACTTTTGAGAAATCTGACAGTTGGAAAGACCTTGTCAATTTATACGAGTATTATAAATATTTGTACATTGAAAAATACGGATTTCCTACTGAATGTGTAGAAAATAATCCAAGTAGTTCTGACTCGAATTCGAGGCTTATGTACAATCTCTCACAAGGAAAAGTTTCATATTTTTCTAAATTTGAAATACAAGGTGGCATCATAAACATCTCCATTCAGAAGTTCGATGACAGCGATGGCATGGTAATGATTTTATATCTTGACACTCAAGATATGAACGCCAAACGACAACGAGAGTTAGAGGATATTTAATTTTTAGCCGTAGGTAATTTAATTGGTTAATAATATGAGTTTTTGGAATGACATAGGAGAGTTCTTCCTGTTTCGGTGGATCTTCAGCCTCTTCAGGCACAAGAAGGATCAGCATGACGCGTCAATGTTTCCGCCGCCTTACGGGCATGAGGATGACGGTAATGGGTCGGACTATGATGATGATTATGGCAGCCACGGCAGCAGTGGTTATCGCAATTACGGGGGTGGTTATGGCCGCAATTACCCCGATTATGGGAATGAGGACGCCAACGACGACGATTATGCGAATCAAGGCTATGACGACGGTTATCCCGATTACGATAATCAGGACTATGACGACCAACAGGCACAGGAGGATGAGGAATTCCTCGATGAGCAGGACGATTACGACATGATGGACGACGATTTTTAGCGTTAAGCCCCAAAGCGTTTACTCCCAAAGACTTAGCCACCAGGCTTTAGACTACAAAGCAATTCTCGAACATAACCTTTTACACCCCAAACACCCACGGCTCGGAAGGTGCATATCACTTTCCGAACCGTGGGTCGTTTTCTGTCAAAAGGATTTGCCTGTCTGGTAGGGCAAAGCAAATCACGAACATTATTCACCCACAGGGCGTTAAATTGCTAAATAACAGGTATATGAAAATCTTTTTTGCTTTTATATTGATATCTCTGTTTGTAGGATCGTCTTTATCCGCATCCGCACAGACTTTCCGCAGGCCTCAGCCTTCCGTCTGGTACAGGCTGATGACTCGTTATAACGGCACTGACCAACGCGTAGGCCGTTGCATACAGTATTTCCCCGCCGGCAGCGAGCATCCCAACATGCTGTGGTCGGCTCCGGGGGCTGATTTCAGCAGTAAGGCCTATGATTATCAGTTGTGGAAGTTTGAGCCTTCACCCACCGATTCCGCCCGCTATAAAATGGTCTGCAAGGCGGCTCCCAACGGGTTCGTGAATCCTGTCCCCACAGCCGACAATGCCTCGGCGCGCTGGCTATATGTGGCCTCGGAGGAGGACAGTAAGGTGAATCCTTACGGCTTTATCTTCGTCACCGAGCCGACGATGAGCGGCATCGACAGCTCCGGCTATTCTTATTGCGCCCTCGCCACCGACTCCACCATAAACAATTATTACTGGCTGATGAACTGCGGCGCTGCCCACCAAGACTATGCCATCAATCTCTGGAGCGACGATTATTCGGAAGACGCCAACGAGTGGCTGTTTCGCTTTGAGGAAAAAGCGCCGCTTGCCGCCGACGTCATCAACACTCTGCAACCCGACGGCGAGGTCTATTACGACCTGTTCGGACGCCGGGTAGTCAACCCGTCAAGAGGCATCTACATCTATCGGGGCAAAAAGGTGCTTCTGAAGTAAAGAAACGGATGGTTACTTGTTGCGCAGGTCTTTGAGCACGTTGTCGATGAAGGGCTGCAGACGTTGCGTGCCGACGCGATGAGCCTCCCAGCCGGGACGCTGAAGGCTGTTGACGGTATTGAGAACGTTGTAATCGCGCAGGAAGGCTTCGCGGTCGCCGCTTTCGTAAGTCTTGATAAGGTTAAGGGCCAAGATACCCCTGCTGCCGAGCGCTGCCGCCTGTTCCAGCCACGGGAAGATTTCCTTTACCAACTCCGCATTGTCGCCGTCGGCAATCAGCTTCATCGGCGCCATGGCCAATTGGGTAAACTGCTGATAAAGGGCGCGGAACTGTTCCTGCGTATAGTTATCGACGCGGAAAGTGTCGGCTTCCCACGATTCAATCTTGCGAAAATCCTTCTGCGGGTCGGTGGTGTTGATGGCTATAGTACGGTAAGCCTCGGGGGCGCCGGGCACGAGGTCGCGGATGGAGCGTTCCCAGCTGTCGAGGGCGTTGTAAGCACGCGGATTCCAGCCGTAGTCAGCCACACAGTAAACGGCGCTGCGCGACGCCTCGCCCTGCTCCATGGGATTGGTGAGGATACCGCTCATGTCGGCGGCCGTGAGTGTGGTGTCGAGGTTATAGCAAGGTCCAAGCAGCAGGTTCGTGCGCACATAATCGCTCACCGGGAAGTTCCACCACGTCAGCGACGGACGACGGATGCGCTCCCGCACAAAGTCGCGGTCGGCTTTCTTAACGTCGGAACATACCGCCGAGCCGGTCCAGAACACCTGAATGTCGGGGTCGAGCTCACGACCGTAAACGGCAAGCTGACCGCTGTCGGTGGGATTGGCCCACGACTGAGTGTAATCCGTGGGGCAGACAATTAGGGACCTCATTCCCGGCATTTTCTGCACGAAATCGCGGTTGAGGTCATTGAGCAGAGCGGCCTGTTTGTGCGAATCTGTGCCGGCGCCCGAGATGTCGTCGAAGAAAACGGCAAACTGACGAACGCCAAGGTCATACATGGCCCTGAACTTATTGAGCAGCGAATCGTAATCCTCGCGGTTCCAGCGTATGTCGCCGCCGGGGTGGATGGCCCAGATGAAGTTGACGTGGTTCTTGGCGGCGCGGCTACACAGCTCGCTGATTTTGGCGGCTTCCGCGGCCGGATAAGGCTGACGCCAGTGAGGCACGTTATGGTAAGGGTCATCCTTAGGGCCGAACACATAGCTGTTCATCTTGTTGGCGCCCATGTGGTCGAGCATACGCAGCCGCGTGTCGTGGCTCCACGGAGTGCCGTAGAAGCCCTCCACAACGCCGCGAAAGGGGAACGCTGGGTAGTCGGTGATGACCATGGCAGGCACCGGAACCTTCGCCTCGGCGGCACTCGTCAGAATCTGCTGAAGCGTTCCGGCGGCATAGAACACACCGTCGGCGTCAACGGCCTCAATGCTCACTCTCGCAGGCGTCAGCGTAAGGGTATATGTGCCGGCAACGGCCCCTTTGCGGGCTTTTACAGCCACTTTCACCGGCAGCCCTTTGGGGTTGGCTTTCTGCCCGTTGAAGTCCTGACGAAGGCTCTCGGGCACCTTGGCAAGGTTGAATCCTTTGGCAACGTCAATAGTATCGGCACCGGTGAATTGCATTTTCACCGGCGTCGGATTCACTACAATGCCGCGGGTGGCTGTGAGATGGTCAACCACATGCCCCGGAACAGGCTGCAGTGTAGGAGATTTGTCTGTAGATTTATTTTCTGCGGCAGCGGCGCTTACGGTCAGCGCACACCAAACCCATATTGCGGCTAAAAGGATTCTTTTCATACCGCAAATTTAGCAAAGAAAGTTGAGATAAAGGGCGCAGGGTACACAGAATTTCCGTATGCCTTGCACCCTTAATTGTATCTTTGTTCTGCCTTAACGGGTAAAGAGCAGTTCGCGATATTTGGGCAGCGGCCAGAGCTGATTGTCGACCGTCAGCTCGAGCTTGTCGATGTGGCGGCGAATCTCGTTGAGCTTCGGAGCCACGGTGCGCGAGTAGGCAAGCGCCTTTTCGCGTTCTTCGGTGATGCGGTTGGCCACCTTACGCGCTTCCACCATGGCGTCGGTGAGATTGCGTATCTCGGAGGTGTGGCGCATTATGCTTTCGGCGCTCTCGGCGTCGGAGGCGGTCATTGCGGCACCCTTTGTCTCGCCGAAGATGCGGCGAGCCTTGTCCATATTGTCGAGCAGAATGCCCAAGTAACGGGTAGCCACGGGGATGATGTGGTTGATGGCCAGGTCGCCTAACACGCGTGCCTCAATCTGAATTTTCTTGGTATACATTTCCCATTTCACCTCGTTGCGGGCCTGCAGCTCGCGGGGAGTCAGGACGCCTGTGCGGGTGAACATCTCCACGCTGTCCGCACGCAGATAAGCGTCGAAGATAAGCGCCGGATTGGTCTCCGTGTCGAGGCCGCGAACAGCAGCTTCGGCTTTCCATTCTTCCGTATATCCGTTACCGTCGAAGTGAATAGGCTCCGACTCGCGTATCAGGCGGCGCACCTCGGCCAGAACGGCGTGCATGGTGTCCTGACCCTCTGCCACGCGTTTGTCTACGGCGCTGCGGAAGGCGGCGAGCTGGTCGGCTACCACGGCGTTAAGGGCTATCATAGGGGCGCCGCAGTTGGCTGAACTGCTCACGGCGCGGAACTCAAAGCGGTTGCCGGTGAAGGCGAACGGCGAGGTGCGGTTACGGTCGGTGGTGTCGAGACGCAGGTCGGGAATCTGGCTCAGACCCGTGGTAAAGGTCTGCTTGGAGGCTATTTCAACCAACTGGTCGTCGGTGGCTTCGGCAACATGGCTGAGGATGTCGCCGAGCTGCTTGCCTGTGAAGATGCTGATGATGGCAGGAGGTGCCTCGTTGGCGCCGAGACGATGGGCATTGTCGGCACTCATCACAGAGGCTTTCAGCAGCGCGTTGTGGCGGTGTACGGCGGTCATGACGTTGGCCACAAAGGTGATGAACCGCAGATTCGACTTGGCGTCATGGCCGGGAGCAAGCAGAGGCTCACCCTTGTCAGTCGACAGCGACCAGTTGCAGTGTTTGCCGCTGCCGTTGACGCCGGCAAAGGGCTTCGGATGCAGCAGCACGCGGAAATGATGGCGGCGTGCCACATCGCCCATAAGGCTCATTACCAGCATGTTATGGTCGTTGGCCAGGTTGGTCTCTTCGTATATGGGGGCGAACTCAAACTGGTTGGGAGCCACCTCGTTGTGGCGCGTCTTGAGGGGTATGCCCAGGCGGTAAGCCTCCGTTTCCAAATCGAGCATGAAGGCCTCCACGCGGGCCGGGATGGCGCCGAAGTAATGGTCTTCGAGCTGTTGGTTCTTGGCCGATTCATGACCCATCAGCGTGCGGCCGGTGAGCATCAGGTCAGGACGAGCGTTGCACAGCGCTTCATCAACGAGGAAGTACTCCTGCTCCCAGCCGAGGTTCGACTGCACATGGCGCACATCCTCGTCAAAGAGGTTCACCACCGATGTGGCGGCTTTGTCGAGGGCTGCCAAGGCCCTCAGCAGAGGCGTTTTGTAGTCGAGGCTCTCGCCGGTATATGAGATGAAGATGGTGGGTATGCAGAGCGTGCCGCGCAGTATGAAGGCCGGCGAGGAGATGTCCCAGGCCGAGTATCCGCGTGCCTCGAAGGTGTTGCGGATGCCGCCGTTGGGGAACGAGGAGGCGTCAGGCTCCTGCTGCACAAGCAGTTTGCCCGAGAATTCCTCTATGATGCCCCCTTTGCCGTCAAGCTCTATGAAGGCGTCGTGCTTCTCGGCTGTGGTCTCCGTAAGCGGCTGGAACCAGTGGGTGTAATGCCGTGCGCCATGGTCAATGGCCCAGCGGCGCATGCCGTCGGCTACCGAATCGGCGAGTTTGCGAGGCAACGGCTCGCGGTTGTCGATGGCCTGTGTGAGGGCACGGTAGGTTTCCAGCGGCAGATACTCGTACATCGTCTTACGGTTGAAAACCATCGACGCGAAAAAACTGCTCGGTCGGTTGGCCGGAATTTCCGGCGTTACCGGTTGGCGGTTGGCCGCAGCCTCAACTGCCTTGAATCGTAAAGAGTCCATATTCTTACCTGTAGTTTATTTATGCACCCGTGCGGGGGCTGTTGTTTGTTAAATTGCTATTTTTGCGTTCCTTTTATCACTAATTTCTCCGACACTCCGCGGCGCCTGACAATGTAAATTCCGGGCGG
>FR897875.1:0-4618 GCA_000437495.1 Prevotella sp. CAG:485 | reverse complement strand
CTGACAATGTAAATTCCGGGCGGCAGAGTGGCGGCGGCTTCCGGCTCCTTGAACAGGTCGGCATCCTTTGTTCCCGTGAGGGTGAAGATGGCATCTCCGGGCATGGGCGCCGTGTCAGTGGCCGCTATTCCCACTCCGGCATCCTTTACCGTAACATTGCATGAGATTCGGTGTTCGGTCATGGTGCTGTCTTGCGCCACATACCATATCACAGCGGTGCCTTTGTCGAGGGCGTGAACAAGACCGAGGCTGTCGGCGAAAGCCACCGTGGGGTTCTCGCTCATCCAGCGCGACGAAAGCACCGGCGCCATGGTGCGCGCCCGCGGTGCCACCAGCAACGCAAGGCTCTCCGGCTCCAGCATCAGCTCATTCTCGCCATAGTCAAGATATTGGTAGCTGATGCCTTTGCGGATGACGAAATTGCTCCAAAAGCCCTGCGAATATTGCTCTTGGGAGTCTTGCGGCACATACAGTCTCACCGCGGCAGGCTCGGCTGTAAATGCCTCTGTGCCGGTTGCCGGCGGAGTAGGCGGCAGCATAAACAGGTCGCGCAGGGCGTTGGCTCCATAGAAGCAGTAATGCGGCACCACAGTGAGCCTAGGCGGCAATATGGCTTTGCTCAGATGCAGGCAGCCGCCGAATGCCTCATTGCCGATGCCCCTCACGCCGGCCGGCAGGTTGATTTCGCTGAGTGTCCAGCAGGCGTAGAAGGCCCGTGAGCCTATCTCGCGCAACTCAGGACCGAATTCCACGCGCTTTAGCAGGGTGCATTGGCCAAAGGCTCCCTCGCCTATTCTCTTCACTCCGGCGCCCAGGTTGGCTGTGCGCAGAAAAGAGTTGTCGAAGAAAGCAAAATCGCCGATTTCCTCCACTGAGTCGGGCAGATTCAGATGGCTTATGGGCGTCAGCGAAAAGGCATTTTTGCCGATGCGACGCACCTGCTTAGGTATGTCAATCCGGGTCAGTATGGTGGTGTTCAGCAGGTTGTCGGCAATCTCTGTCAGAGAGGCCGGCAGATGCATCTGCTCCAGGCTTATACACTCCTGGAAGGCTCCGTTGCCGATTGTGGCGACCGCGTCGGGCACATCCATGCGCGCTAATGAGGCGCAAAAACGGAAGGCTTCGTCGCCTATGACTCTCAGCGACTGAGGCAGGCTCACATATTTGAGATTTCTGTTGGTGGAAAAGGCGCTCGCCCCAATCAGCGTAATGTCCTGAGACACGGTATAGAGGCTGTCTGTGTGCCCTGCCGGATAGAGCAACAGTGCCGTTCGGGCTTTGTTGAAGAGGATGCCCTCGGCTGTGAGGAATTTGCTGCTGCTTGCCGGTATGCTCACCTGCGTCAGAGTCTTACATTCGGCAAATGCTCCCGGGGTGAGGCTGTCGAGGGTGGTCGGAAAATCAATCTGCTGCAACGCCTCACAGCTCGCAAAGGCGCCGCTTCCTATTCTGCGCAGCTTCGCCGGCAGCTTCACGGTGGTTACTGCCGAGCAAAACCTGAAGGCATCGCTGCTGATGGTTTCTAAATTGTCGGGCAGCTCCAGCTTCGTCAGCGACTTGCACATGATGAATGCTTCGTCGCCGATGGCGGTCAGCGTGGCCGGAAAATTCACATCAGCCAACGTGTTGTTGCCGTAGAAGGCTTGGCTGCCTATGCTGCGGAGCTTCTGCGGCAACGTTACGGCTGTAAGGTGCGAGTAATAGAACGCGGCGTCGTCAATGTCCGTAACGCTCTGAGGCACGGTATATGAGGCTCCTGAGGCTTTCTGCACGGGGAAGGCCATCAGCAAGGTCTTGTTCTTGTTGAACAGCACTCCTCCTTCTGAGCTGAAACGGCTGTTCTCCGGCGCTACCTCTATGGCCTCCAGGTGCATACAGTTGCGGAAGGCATTGGCTCCTATCTGCTCTATGGTGGCCGGAATGTTTACGCTCTTGACGCCGCGCACCGACTGAAATGCCTCAGCTTCAATGGCCACAACGCTGTATTGCACTCCGTTGTTGCTCACCGAAGCCGGTATCGCCACCAGGTCTGTTTTCGCCGTTCCTACATACCTCACCACGTCGGCAAGTCGGCTTTCCGACCTGCCGGAATATAGGATGTCGCCGACGCGGAACTGCACATCTGCCGAGGCGAAAAGGCTTACAAGCAGCGTAAGGAGCAGGATTGACTGTTGGGGCAGGAGGTGCAGGTTCATGGCGGCGTTCTTTCTCTCGTTTTATCCTTTGTTGCGAATCCGCTCCATGGCTCGCCGGGTATTCTCTTCGGTGTTGAAGGCGGTGAGCCGGAAGTATCCTTCGCCGCTCGGGCCGAAGCCGCTGCCCGGGGTGCCGGCCACGTTACACTCTTCAAGCAACCAGTCGAAGAATTGCCATGAGGTCATGCCCTTTGGCGTCTTCACCCATACGTATGGCGAATTGACGCCGCCCACGGCTTCATGTCCGGCAGCCGCAAGAGCCTCGCGCATTATCCGGGCATTACGCAGGTAATAGTCTATGTTGTCTTGTATCTGCTTCCGTCCCTCGGGGGTATAAGTGGCGGCTGCAGCGCGTTGTGTGAGATAGCTTGCGCCATTGAACTTTGTAGTCTGGCGGCGGTTCCACAGGGCGTTGAGGCTCACCGGATTCCCTTTGGCATCAGCGCCTTTCAGCTCTTTGGGTATCACAGCATAGCCAAGTCGTATGCCGGTGAAGCCGGCCGTCTTGGAGAAGCTGCGGAACTCTATGGCACATTCCCTGGCACCCTCAATCTCGAAGATGCTGTGGGGCACGTCAGCCTCGGTGATGAAGGCCTCGTAAGCGGCATCAAAGAGCAGCAAAGATCCGTTGCGGCGGCAATAATCAACCCATACCTTCAGTTGGTCGCGCGTCAGCGTGGTGCCTGTGGGATTATTGGGGTAGCAGAGATAGATGATGTCGGGGTTCGTCTTGGGCAACTCAGGCACAAACCCGTTCTCGGCTGTGCAGGGCAGATATTCAATATTGCTCCAGCGACCGTCGGCCATCAGCTCGCCGGCTCGTCCGGCCATAACGTTGGTGTCTACGTATACAGGATATACAGGGTCTGTAACGGCCACACGGTCGGCAGTACTGAGAATGTCGCCTATGTTGCCGGTGTCACACTTGGCGCCGTCGCTCACAAAAATCTCGCCGGTGTCGATTTTTACACCAATCTTGGCGTAGTCTGTCTCGGCAATATTCTCAGTGAGGAAGCCATAGCCTTGTTCCGGGCCATAACCGTAGAAAGTCTCGCTGCGACCCTCGTCGTCAACGGCTACATGAAGCGCTTTCACCACTTCCGGAGCCAACGGACGGGTAACGTCGCCGATGCCCATGCGGATAATCTCCACGCCCGGATGAGCTGCTATGTATTTATTGATACGCTTGGCCACCTCGCTGAAGAGATATGAGGCGGGAAGCTTCAGGAAATCGTCGTTTACCTTAAACATATATCCAAAGGATTCAAAGGGTCCATACGCCGGTGAACACGGTGCGTGCCGGACCGGTCATATATACATGATTATCTTTCTCGTTCCACTCAATGCTCAGGTCGCCGCCAATGAGCTTAACCGTAACTTTGCGGTTAGTGCGACCGGTGAGAGCTGCTGCCACAGCCGTTGCGCAGGCTCCGGTGCCGCAGGCAAGTGTCTCGCCGCTGCCGCGCTCCCATACGCGCATCTGCACCGTTTCGCCGTCAATGACCTTCACAAACTCAATGTTGGCGCGGTCGGGGAAAGCGCTGTGGCGCTCTAACTCGGGACCGGCGCCCAATACCAGTTCATCGGTTATCTCATCCACGAAAATCACCCCGTGCGGATTACCCATGCTCACCGCCGTGACGGCAAAGTCGCCGTGCTTGGCAGTCGGCAAAGTCTCCTCCACCATTCTCTCTGATGCTGACAGCGCGGGCACCTCGGCGGCGGTGAGGATAGGCTCGCCCATATCCACCGTTACCGTATCCACCTTGCCGTCGGCGCCGAGATGCATCTTCAGCACCTTTATGCCGGCAAGGGTCTCCAGAGTCACCTCAGTCTTGCGGGTGAGACCGTTGTCATACACATACTTAGCCACACAACGACTGCCGTTGCCGCACATCTTCCCTTCCGAGCCGTCGGCGTTGAACATACGCATACGGAAATCGGCCACCTTGCTCGGCATGATAAGGATGATACCGTCGGCGCCCACCCCGAAATGGCGGTCGCTCATTCTGATGCTCAGATTCTCCCAGTCTGAAGCCGGTTCCCCGGCCATACAGTCAACATAAATGTAATCGTTGCCCAGACCCTCCATCTTGGTGAAACGCATCTCTTTCATAGCTGTGTAGTATTGCATCGCGTGCGGCTACTGCTATCAATTGCAAGCCGCCACATTTTTTTTGAAAGCACAAAGGTAACAAAAATTACCTTACCCGCAAAATCACCCGCCTCACCTTATTCACAAAATTCATATAACTCCTATAAATCTTATAACTCTTATAAATCTTATAACTCTTATAAATCACAAAATTCTCATTATTGCCATCGCTACCATGCCTCCCATCAAATTTTTTTATTAACTTTGTAAGCGGTAAACAAGCCGTTATTTTTTTATTCTGATTGAGGGGCAGCGGCGTAATTCCGTG
>FR897874.1 GCA_000437495.1 Prevotella sp. CAG:485 | reverse complement strand
CCGCCGTTGCGGCAGCTCTCCAGGGCCTTCTCCCACGCGCGTTTCACGGCGCCTTCGGTCTGGCTACGCACGCTCTCGGGCACGCCGGTGCGCAGGTCGGCTACCTTGCGGCTCCATGTGCAGGCCTCTATGCTGAAGGTTACGGGCGTCTCGGCCTCGTACTCGACGGTGAAACGCAGGTCCTTAGGCAGGCTGCCGAGGGCGGTGTAGTCGGAGATGTCATCCTCCCAGCGCAGAAACCGCAGGGTGCCGTCGGCACGGCGGCAGACAAGGAAATCGCCGCACGGCGAGGTCTCTTCAACGGCACCCGCCTGTCCGTCTATAATCTCCTCGCGCTGTATATAGATGTGGTAGCGGTCAAGGGTGCCTTCAAGGTAGAGGATGCCTTTCTCGGCGTCGAGGCTGATGATATTGTCGAACTCGCCGCGCCGGTCTATACCCACCATCTTGCGGCCCGTAATGGCCAGCAGGGTGGGCAGGACCACGGGGTGAAAACAGTCGAAGGTGTCCGGACGACTGTTTTCCAGGTCCATGACGTTGCCGTGAATATGGAGTGGCCAGCTCCGTTGTTGCATATTGTCGAGTATCATAGTGTTTGGGGTTTAAGTTGGGTTAATAATTTGTTTCTCTGCGCCACGAAGGCGTGGAAAGCGCCCATGATGTCGAGCAGGGCTATTGAGGCGTTCTCGCTGTCCACCTTGGCGGCTTCCGAGCCTGCAAAGGCGGCTTCGCGACCTCTGAACGAGGGTGCCATACCGCTCACTTCGGCAAAGAGGCTTATCTGGGTCTTCAGCATCTCGGCGGCGCCCTGGTTCCAGCCCGTTCCCGAGACTTGCTGCGGCGACACCTGCCGCGAGGTGCGTTTGTAAGGGATGATGGCGCCCGGCTCGGCCCAGATGCGACGCATATCGCGCCAGGTGAAGCCGTCGGGTAGCTGTTCGGTGGGAAAGAGCAGCACTCCCTTGGCGCTCTGGTCGATGACGCGGTCAAGCAGCTCCACAAGGCGGTTGATGTGCTGTTGCTGCGGCGCCACGTCGGCCACAAGCGAATGTGTCTCGCCGTCGGTCATCGGGTAGAGGCGCATCACAAAGGGGAGACTGCCGTCGGGGCGCAGGGTCTCTTTCAGTATCAGCCCCGAGGGGGAGAGCCACGTCTGCAGCCATGCCGCATCGGTCTTCATCAGCACCGTAACGCCCGGCTCGCCGTCGCGCCGACGCTCTGCCTGAAGGCGCTCCAGACCGTTCATGGCCTCTTCGCTGAAGGGAAGGGTGATGTATTCGGCGTGCTTCAGGTCGTGGCAGTGAAGGGTATGCACGGGCTGCCGACGCCACACTTCTATCACCCTGACGTAGCCCCCCATAGAGGGTATCTGCCAGTCTATATTCTCCTCTAAGCAGGGTGCCGAGCTCTCGCTCCCCTCTTTGCCGCGGTAATGCTCCATCAGGGCGCGGCAGCGGTAAGGATCGCTGTTGCCGAAGTGCTGAAGCAGCATCGTGGCGCTGAAGTCGTGCAGCATGCCTATCATGGTGGCGTCGCTGCCGTCCGGCTCCATAAAGCGGCTGAAGAACATACGGTCGGGCGACACGTTCACAAAGGCTGTCTTCCCCTCGGTGGGGTCAAGGCGCAGGCGGTTCACGGTCATGCCGCTGATGAGGAACTCCTCAAGGCTGCGGGCGTCCAGGTCAAGGTCGTTGCGCACGTCCAAATCGAGGTTTACCTGCGTTCCGGCGCGGAGGTAGCGGTAACGGCCCACAACAGATTTCAGCAGCTGGCGGATGAGGTTGTTGGCCGAGGTGCCCTCGGTGCCGTAGCTCAGCCGTTTGCAGCGGCGCCGCCCGCGGCGGAAGGGCTCCAGAGTCATCCACGCATCCTCGCAGCGGGTTATCAGTTTCTTGCTCATGGCTCAAGCATCTGGGGTAAGAGGATTTCTGACAGGCGGAAGGTGCCGTCCACCGGCTCTGTAACGGCTCTCAGCTCGTAGCCGGGGGTGATGACTCGCAGGTTCGTGCCCACGCCGTAGACGATGAGTCGGTCGGCACTGCGGAACACGGCCGGGTTGAGGCGTGTGCCGCGCAACAGGCTCAGCCGCTGGCGCTTGTGGTAGTTGGTGCCGGCCTCGTGGAAGCGATATACGGCCTCTTCCCAGGTGTCGAGCTGAAGGCTCACCGGACGGATGCACCGGTCGCTCAGGGTGATGCTCATGCGGTCGTTGCTCAGCATCTGCGCCGTGCAAGCGGGTCCCAGGTTCTCTACGGGCAGATACTCTATGGGCGCCGTGGCCAACAGGTGGCGGTAACGGGCATGGAGCACGTCAAGGAGCTCGCGGTCAAGGGGTTGGCGCTCGTTCTCGGCTGGCAGCATCAGCGTGCGACTCAGGCCCAGGCGGTTGCGGTAGAGATTCAGCATCTCGGTTTCTGTATAGTTCTTCATCTTTGCTTTTTAATAAATGGGCGGCGCCGGCTGTTTTCAGATTTAATGTGCGGCGCCGCCCGGTTGTCAGACAATAATTTTAAATGTTGTGGCGGCAGTGTCGTTTACCCTTTGGGCAGTGAGGCGCTGCGCTGGCCGAGGATGCGGGTGTGGGCGTTGGGGTAACGCAGGGTCAGGCAGGAAGCCTCGGTGAGCACCATCGCCTCGGTGTTGCGCTGACCGCTACCGCGCAGGTCCAGACGGTCGGCACGGAAGGGGATGAACACGTGCTTCTGTATGTATTCGGGGTCCACTATGATGCCGTCGTCGGGACGACCCATGGCGTCGAACACCTCCGAGAAGACCACATACAGCCTGCCGAACTTGCTCTGGATGACGTTGAAGTCGATGCCCCATACGGTCTCCTGGTCGAGCGCCGAGAGCATCTTCGTACTCTCCATCTTGTTCAGGGCGGCTATCAGCCCCGACCCGGCTATCAGCACCTTGCGGCGCGAACCGCTGTTGCCGGTGAAGGCGGTGCGCATCACGTCGACCATGTCGGCGGCCTTCAGCGAGTCGAGCTGAAGCTCTACCTCCTTGCCGGCCTGGTGCCAGATGCCTTCCGTTACGGTTACGGTCTCCTGCTTGCGCGGGTCGTACACCTTCATGCGGTGGCCGAAGAGGAACTGTTTCTCCATGCCGAGGCGCATGTCGTACACGGCGGCCTCCTGCTGGTCGGTGAAGTCCCAGCCAATCTCTTTGTGGCTCAGCTTCATCACTATGCTCTGCTCAATCTGCATCTTGAAGATCTGGCAGAAGTTGGTGCGCTTGCGGGGCAACACGCTGTATTGCGGCGTCTGTACGTCGAGCTGCGTGGCCGCACGACCCATACGCACAATCTTGCCGGTGTAGTTGGCGGTGTCGCCGCTCATCGGGCCGATGAGCGTCAGCGAGGTGTCGTCTTTGTCGCTGACGTAGGCCGATTCGTTGTTGCCGTCGGCGCACTCAATCATCACACATTCCGACGGCTCGAACAGCGAGGAGTCATTTACCTTCACCGTGGAGGTCTGCATACCGTCGTCGGTGTCGGAGAAGGTACCCCATGCCACGGTGGTTGTAGAGTCGGCGCGGATGTCGGCCGAGTAGTAATCCACCTCGAGGGCGTCGGCGTTGCGCACATGCCCCAGGCGCGAAATCTGGTCGAGGGGCGTTGCCATGGGGCGTACCCGCGTCACTGCGCGGTCTATGCTTGCGCCCATCAGCGTGGGCGATGCCTCTGTGGCCAGTTGAGTGGTAAGCGGCGCGCCGCTCACAATGTTTTGGTTACCGGCTATGCCGGTGGTAATGTTTTTGCTCATTTTTTCTCTCTCTTTTAATTTTTTAAATACCTTTTTTGTGTGTATCTCTTTTAGCTTTTTTAGCTTTTTTAGCCGTGTAGCCTTTGTAGCAATCAGCTTGCTGCAATTTTGGTGCAGGCGCAGGCTTTAGCCGCGAATATCGTCGGGCGCAGGCTTTAGCCGCGTATCTTCCGTCGTTTAAGCGCTCGCTGTGCTTGGCTTGGCTTAGTTGCGCCCATACTCCCACACGGAGGGCCTCAATCTGAAGAGCCGGGCCAGAAACAGGTCTTCGGGCGGTTGCAGCGTGCTGGGCACTCCCGGCGTTAGGTTGCGGGCCTCCAAGGCCGGCGTTTTCGCTGTGTCCTTTTGCATAAACTCCCTGATCGCATCATTGCGCCCCCGCTTGTATGCCTCCGCCTCCCCTTGGGTAGCTTGGATAGCTTCTTTAGCTTGGGTAGCTTCTTTAGCTTGGGTAGCTTGGGTAGCTTCTTTAGCTTCTGCCGCAGGCTCCGGGCTCTCTGCTTGGTTAGCTTCTGCCTCAGCCTCAGCCTCAGCCCCTGCCTGGTTAGCTTCAGCCGCGCTCTCTTCAGCTTGGTTAGCTTCTGCCGCAGGCTCCGGGCTCTCAGCCTCCGCGCCCTCCGCGCCGCTGCCCTCTGCGCCCCCCTTAAGCCCCTTAAGTTCCTTAAATTCCTTAAGCTCCTTATTCGCGCCCGCGCCCTCAGCGCCAATTTTCTCTGTTGCTTTCATATTCTCTAAGTGTTATCTGAATTAATCTGCTGCAAAGTTAATATCTTTTTCAGTTTTATGCAAATATATTTTCAGGTAATTTTTCAGGCAAATCTGAATCCTCCCGAGTTTTCAGCCACTTAGCTTTTTCACGTTAACTTTCTTTAACTCTTTTACCCCTTTAATTTTTGTTACCACTATTGATTTCGCCCCTTTTTTTCCCTAACTTTGTGCTACCGTAGCTACAGTAGCTACAGTAGCTACAGTAGCTACAATAGCTACCTTAGCTACTACCCATCCGCTAAAGAAAACCCGATTATGAAAAACATTCTCATTGCCGCCGCCCTTTTCGCCTCTCCGGCCCTCTTCGCCGCCACAGACGTCCCGCTCAAAAACGGCTGGCAATTCTCCAAAGACTCCATCTCCTGGCAGTCCGTCTCCATCCCTCACGACTGGGCCATCTACGGCCCCTTCAGCCGCGACAACGACCTCCAGAAGGTCGTCGTGGAGCAAAACGGCGAAAAGGAAGCCACTTGGAAAACAGGCCGCACAGGTGGCCTCCCATACATTGGCAAAGGCTATTATAAAACCACCTTCTCGCTGCCCGACACGGCCGGCAAAGCCTTCACGCTACTCTTCGACGGCGCCATGAGCCACGCTCACGTCTACGTCAACGGCCGTCAGGTGGCCTATCGCCCCTACGGTTACGTGTCGTTCACCGCCGGTCTCGACGGGGTGGCGCGCCCGGGCGTCAACACGCTCGAGGTAAGCCTCGAGAACCTCCCCAAATCCTCGCGCTGGTACCCCGGCGCCGGTCTTTACCGAAACGTGCATCTCATCACCTCCAACCGCATCCACATACCCGTCTGGGGCATCTACCTCACCACGCCTTACGTCAGCCGCGAATACGCCGACGTCAAGCTGCTCACCTCGCTCGAAGGCCTGAAGAAGGGCGAGAAATTCTCGCTCGTAACCACGGTGACGGACCCGCAGGGCAAGGTGGTGGCAACTGACACGCACCCCTACTCCTACTATCCGGGAGTCGATGTGCAGCAGTATCTCAAGGTGCCCGCTCCGCAGCTCTGGAGCCCGGAATCGCCGTCGCTCTACAGTGCTGTTGTCGACGTAGTGGTCAACGGCAATGTGGTCGACTCGCACACGCAGCGCTTCGGCATCCGCACCGTAGAGCTCCGCACCGCCGACGGCTTCTACCTCAACGGCATCAAGCGCAAGATTCAGGGTGTCAACAACCATCACGACCTCGGCCCTCTCGGCGCCGCAGTCAACAAATCGGCGCTCCGCCATCAGCTGCAGATGCTCAAGGACATGGGCGCCGACGCGGTGCGCACAAGTCACAATATGCCGGCGCCTGAGTTGGTTGAGCTCTGCGACGAGATGGGCCTGATGCTCATGATCGAGCCGTTCGACGACTGGGCCTTCCGCCCCAAGAGCGAGAATGGCTACGGCACTCTCTTCAACGAATGGGCCGAACGCGACATGGTCAACATGGTGCGTGCCTTCCGCTCGAACCCCTCTGTGGTGATGTGGAGCATCGGCAACGAGGTGCCGAGCCAGTGGGGTCCCGACGGCCTCAAGGAGCTCTCTTTCCTGCAAGACATCGTGCATCGCGAGGACCCCACGCGACCCGTTACGCAGGGCATGGACCAGTTCGACGCGGTCATCAACAACGGCTTCGCGGCCGCCATGGACCTGCCGGGCTTCAACTACAAGGTAAACCGCTATCCGGAAGCCATCGGCAAGCTCCCCGGGGGGCTGCTCCTGGGCACGGAGACGGCCTCAACGGTGTCGAGCCGCGGTGTTTACCACTTCCCGGTAAAGCTCGCCGCCAACGCTGTTCACCCCGACCATCAGAGCAACAGCTACGATGTGGAATACTGCTCGTGGTCAAACATCCCTGACGACGATTTCTTCGCCGACGACTCGCTCGACTACAACATCGGTCAGTTTGTGTGGACGGGTTTCGACTATCTCGGCGAGCCTTCGCCCTACGACACTGACGCGTGGCCAAATCACTCTTCGGTGTTCGGCATCATCGACCTGGCGTCGCTGCCCAAGGACCGCTATTACCTCTATCGCTCGCGCTGGAACCGCGCCGACACTACGTTGCATATCCTGCCTCACTGGACATGGCCGGGTCGCGAGGGCGAAGTCACGCCGGTGTTCGTCTACACGAACTTCCCCAAGGCTGAGCTGTTCGTCAACGACCGCAGTCAGGGGATGCGCGAAAAGAACGACTCAAGTCGCATGAACCGTTACCGCCTGATGTGGAACGAGGTGCTCTATGAGCCGGGTGAGGTGCGTGTGGTGGCCTACGACGCCAACGGCAACAAGGCTGCTGAGAAGGTGATGCGCACGGCCGGAAAGCCTTACGCGCTTAAGCTCTCGTCGGCAATGCCCTCGCTCAGCGCCGACGGTGAGGACCTGGCTTACATCACGGTGCAGGCGGTGGATAAGGAGGGCAACCCTGTGCCCTACGCCGACAACATGGTGCGTTTCAGCGTCCGTGGCGACGGCTCTTACCGGGCGGCTGCCAACGGCGACCCAACCTCTCTTGACCTCTTCCACCTGCCGCAGATGCCTCTCTTCTCCGGCGCCTGCACTGCCATTGTGCAGGCCGGCTCCAAACCCGGAAAAGTTACCCTCACCGCCACCGCCAAAGGCCTCAAAAGCGCCTCACTGACCCTGCCGGTAAGGTAGCCGCGGCTTATAAGTCTTATAAATCTTATAAGTCTAATAAGTCTAATAAGTCTAATAAGTCTAATAAAAACCCCTCAATAAAATGAATCTCACTCAAAGCATCCGCAAATCATTCTTCGAGCATTTCGGCGCGCAAGGCTCTGTCTACGCCTCCGCCGGCCGTATCAACCTCATCGGCGAACACACCGACTACAACGGTGGCTTCGTCTTCCCGGGCGCCATCGACAAGGTCATCATGGCCGAACTGCGCCCCAACGGCACCGACCGCGTGCGTCTCTATAGCCTCGACCTCAAAGAAAGCGCCGAGTTCGGCCTCAACGAAGCCGACGCCCCTGTCAAGTCCTGGGCTCGCTATGTCTTCGGGGTATGCCGCGAAATCATCAAACGCGGCGGTCAGGTCCACGGCTTCGACGCTGTCTTCGGCGGCAACGTGCCTCTCGGCGCCGGCCTCAGCTCCTCGGCAGCCCTGGAGAGCTGCTTCGCCTTCGCCCTCAATGATATGTTCAACGACAACACCATCGACAAGTTCGAGCTGGCGCGCATCGGCCAGAGCACCGAGCATAACTACTGCGGCGTGAACTGCGGCATAATGGACCAGTTCGCCAGTGTCTTCGGCCGCAAGGGCAACCTCATGCGCCTCGACTGCCGCAGCATGGAGTACGAATACTTCCCCTTCGCACCCGAGAATCACCGTCTCGTCCTGGTCGACAGCCGCGTGAAACATGAGCTGAAGGACTCGCCCTACAACCGCCGCCGCCAATCATGCGAACGGGTGGCCAAACGCCTCGGCATCGCCACGCTGCGCGACGCCGATATGGACGCCCTCAACGCCATCAAGAGCGACATAACCGCCGAGGACTACATGCGCGCCAAGTACGTCATCGAGGAGAAGAACCGCGTCTTAGCCGTCTGCGACGCTCTGCAGAAGGGCGACTACGACACGGTGGGCCGCAAGATGTATGAAACGCACGAGGGCCTCAGCCACGACTATGAGGTGAGCTGCGAGGAACTCGACTTCCTGGTAGATGTGGCGCGCGAATCGGGCGTTACGGGCTCGCGCATCATGGGCGGCGGCTTCGGCGGCTGCACTATCAACTTAGTGCCCAACGACTTGCACGACCGTTTCATTGCCTCTGCCGTGGAGCGTTTCCGCAACAAGTATGGCCACGAGCCTAAGGTTTATGATGTGGTAATCAGCGACGGCGCTCGCAAAATCTCCGACTGACAATCTCCTTTCTGATGGAACGCATTATCCGCAAAATAGCTTCTGAGGCGGGCGACATCACGCTCATCCGCCTCGTCAACGACCACGGTGCCTGGGTGGAACTCTCCACCCTCGGCGCCGGCATCGTAGGACTCGGGGTGCCCGACAAACAGGGCAACATCGAAAATGTGGCGCTCTGCTACGCCAACCCCGCCGACTATCTCAACGACGGTCCGTGCATGGGCAAGATTCCGGGCCGCTACGCCAACCGCATCGCCAAGGGGCATTTCTCCATCGACGGCAAGGAGTACTCTTTGGCCGTCAACAACGGCCCGAACGCGCTGCACGGGGGTCCCACGGGCTTCCAGAACCGCATCTGGGAATACTCCGAGCTGCCCAACGGCGTCCGCTTCACCTACCGCAGCACCGACGGCGAAGAGGGTTATCCGGGAAATGTGGAGGTGAAAGCCGACTACATCTGGACGGAAAACGACATCCTCGACCTCTACTTACGCGCCGTTACGGACGCTCCCACGGTCATCAACCTCACCAACCACTGCTACTGGAACCTGCGCGGCGCCACGTCAGGCAGTGTTTTGGGTCATGAGCTGCGCCTCAACGCCTCGCGGTGGCTCCCCACCGACGACACGCTCATCCCCACAGGCGAACTCGCCGCCGTGGAGGGCACGCCCATGGACTTCCGCGCCGCCAAGCCGCTTGGTCGCTACATCGACGCCGACTTCCCCGCTCTGCGCTACGGCAAAGGCTACGACAACTGCTGGGCAATCGACGCCTGGCGCCCCAACCACCTCTCCGTTGCCGCCGAGCTGCACGACCCCCTCAGCGGCCGCACCCTCACCGTAGCCACCACCCAACCCGGCATCCAGGTCTACACCGGCAACTGGCTCACCGGCTCCCCCCTCGCACCCAACAACCATGCCTACCAAGACTATGCCGGCGTGGCTCTTGAGTGCCAGAATTTCCCTGACGCGCCCAACCACCCCGCCTTCCCCACTGCCCTCCTCACCCCCGCCGCCCCCTACGACCACCACATCCGCTTTCGCTTTAGCTGACCGGGGGTAGCTTTTATAGCTTTTTTAGCTTTTTTAGCTTTTTT
>FR897873.1:240-4010 GCA_000437495.1 Prevotella sp. CAG:485 | reverse complement strand
ACATTTTTTGTTGAATGGGGTCTTAGTGTTGCGGCGCGCTTTGTCAACGCATCCTTGCCGCAAAGTTAAAAAGTTTTTATTACCTTTGCAAAACGTCTGTCAGAAAGACCCGGCTTCATGAATTCAAATTTTACATTACCCCCTCTTATCTCAGGCCAGACGCCCCCGGAGATGCCGTCGTTCCGGCAGCTTACTCTCATTGGCGCAAACGGCTCCGGCAAAACACGATTTATGCGCCGGCTCATCTCGCTGTGTCCGGAAAAGGCCTTTGAACTCTCGGCTCTGCAGGCCTTCTACCCCGAACGACACAGCTCAACGTTACCCTCGAGCATCGACGCTCAATATGCTGCGCAGCTTAAGCAGACGGTGTTCCTGAAACCGGATGCGGTGAGCGAGTTCGATAAGCTGGTCTTCCTGCTCCTCAATGACGAATGTCAGTATCTGCTCGATTATAAGAGTCAGCGTCTTTTCGGCAACGACCCGGGTCCGCTGAAGCCCACAAAGCTCGACAGACTCATAGATTTGTGGCAGACAATTTTCCCGGAAAACCAAATTCTGCGCCATCACGGTTCGCTGTTGTTTGTAACGGCCAGCGGCGACGACCGGGTGTCGGCCCTGAATCTCTCCAACGGCGAGAAGGCCGCATTATATTATATAGCAGCCACGCTCTATGCCCCCGAGGGTGCCAATATCTTCATCGACTCGCCGAGTATGTTTCTGCATCCGGGGCTGCTGAATACTTTCTGGAACGCCATCGAGAGCCTGCGGCCTGACTGCCGCTTCATCTACAATACTTACGACCTGGACTTCGTGGCGACGCGCACGGAAGGGGTGTGTATTTGGATTCGGGCTTTCGATGCTGCCAAACTGGCCTGGGATTACCGGATTTTGCCAGGCGGTCATCTCACCGAAGACCTCTCGCTCGACCTCATCGGCGCACGCCGTCCGGTGCTGTTCATTGAGGGGGATGCCTCTCACAGTCTCGACGCAAAGCTCTATACTCTGGTCTTCTCGGAATATACCATCAAGCCGCTCGGCTCGTGCGATAAGGTAATAGAGTCAACGCGCACTTTCGCCGATTTGCAGTCGTTTCATTATGTGAAAAGCGGTGGCATTGTCGACCGCGACCGCCGAACCGCTCAAGAGGTGGAATATCTGAGGCGAAAGCATATTCTGGTGCCCGAAGTGGCCGAAATAGAAAACCTATTTCTACTGGAAGACGTTATAAAGATAATGGCAGCTAGGCAAGGTCGTAACCCCGACAAAGTGTTCGGCAAAGTCAAAAATGCCGTAATGAAGCTGTGGTCCGTGCATCTCGAATCGCAGGCTTTGCAGCATGTCCGTTACCGGATAAAACGTATGTCGGAATACCGCATCGACGGCCGCTTCAAGAATATACGCGAGCTGGAACGCCACATCTCCTCCTTGCCGCAGATTCTTAACCCAACGGCTCTGTACAATAAAATGCTCGACGAGTTCCGGCTCATGGCCGAGCAAAATGATTATGCCGCAGTGCTCAGGGTGTTCAATCATAAACCAATGCTGGTGGCAAGCGGCATTGACCGCCTGCTCGGCTTTTCTAACATAGATTCATATATAAGTGCCGTTTTTGGCACTCTGAAAGCCGGAGACAAATATGGCAAAGCTCTGTCTGATGCCTTCCGCTCCGCGCTGAAAGTTCCTCAGGTTCCATAATTCATTACTTAATGCACGCAACTATGGATAACGCACCTCTTAAAATTATTGCCGACGATCCCTGGCTCGAACCTTTCCAAGATGCCATTCAGGGCCGTCACCTCGACGTCATGCGCAAACTGCATGACCTCACCCAACACGGCTCTCTGGTGGATTTCGCTAATGCTTACAACTATTTCGGGCTGCACAAACGCAAAGGCGGCGGATTCGTATTCCGCGAATATGCGCCCAACGCTTCGTCGGTAACGCTCATCGGCGACTTCTCAAAATGGCAGGAAGACCCGCGCTTCCGCTGCTCAAACATCGGCGACGGTGTTTGGGAACTCATCATACCCAAAGGCAGAATCCATAACGGCGATTTCTACAAGATGCTCGTGACCTGGCCCGGTGGTCAGGGAGAGAGAATCCCGGCTTATGCCACGCGTGTGGTGCAAGACCCCGAAACGCATATCTTCGCCGCTCAGGTGGAGAATCCCGCACGCCCGTATCGCTTCCGCATCCGCAACTTCAAGCCCAAACGCGACCCGCTGCTCATATACGAATGTCACATTGGCATGGCCACGGAAGAAGAAAGGGTGGGCACTTACGCAGAATTCACCGACAATGTGCTGCCGCGCATAGCCGCCGACGGATACAACGCCATACAGATTATGGCCATTCAGGAGCATCCGTATTACGGCTCCTTCGGCTATCATGTCAGCAGCTTCTACGCGCCCTCTTCGCGCTTCGGCACTGCCGATGACCTGAAACGTCTTATCGACACTGCCCATAAGCTCGGCATTGCCGTCATCATGGACATCGTCCACAGCCACGCGGTGAAGAATGAGGCTGAGGGTCTCGCCAAAATTGACGGTAACCCCAATCTCTATTTCTATCCCGGCGACCGACATGAACATCCGGTCTGGGACTCGCTGCTGTTCGATTACGGCAAAGACTATGTGCTCAACTTCCTCCTCAGTAACTGTAAATACTGGTTCGAGGAATTCCATTTCGACGGCTTCCGCTTCGACGGTGTTACCTCTATGCTTTATCTCGACCACGGCCTGGGCAAAGCATTCTCTTCGTATGCCGATTATTACGACGGAAATCAGGATACCAACGCCATAACCTATCTCTCGCTGGCCAATATCCTCATCCATCAGATTAACCCCGACGCTATCACCATAGCCGAAGAAATGAGCGGTATGCCCGGTCTCGCCCTCCCGGTAAAGGATGGCGGCATAGGTTTCGACTACCGTATGGCAATGGGTATCCCCGACTACTGGATAAAACTCATCAAAGAGAAAAAAGATGAGCAGTGGTTGCCCTCGAGCATATATTACGAACTCATCAACCGACGTAAAGACGAAAAAACTGTCTCTTACTGCGAAAGTCACGACCAGGCGCTGGTGGGCGACAAGACTATAATCTTCCGCCTCGCCGATCAGGAAATGTACTGGCACATGATGGTGGGTGACAACAACTATGCCATAGAGCGCGCCATGGCCCTCCACAAGATGATTCGACTCATCACTCTCGGCACAATCAACGGCGCTTATCTCAACTTCATGGGCAACGAATTCGGACACCCCGAATGGATCGATTTCCCCAGAGAAGGCAACGGCTGGAGTTACAAATACGCACGTCGCCAATGGAGCCTCGTTGAGCGTCAAGACCTCAAATACCGCTTCCTCAACGACTTCGACAACGCTATGATAAAGGCCGTAAGCACAGAGCCAAACTTCCAAAACACCCCCGTGGAAGAACTCTGGCATCAGGATTCCGACCAAGTGCTTGTATTCCGGCGCGGAGACCTCATTTTCGCCTTCAACTGGTCGCCTAACGTGTCCTATACCGACTATGGCATCCTCGCTCCCGCCGGTCAATATCAGCAAATCCTCGACTCTGACGCAAAAGACTTTGGCGGCAACGGATTCCTTGATCCCGACGTCAAGCACTTCACCAACCCCGACCCCCTCTACGACCCGCAGGGCAAAGGCTGGCTGAAACTCTATCTCCCCGCACGCACCGCAATCCTCTTGCGTCGCATCCCCTCCTAAATAAAATCAGACAAACCAAGAGGCGGCTCCAAAATC
>FR897873.1:0-205 GCA_000437495.1 Prevotella sp. CAG:485 | reverse complement strand
CGCCTCTTCCGTCATCTTTTGCTTTCAGCCTTTTCCTACAAAGCGGCCTCGCGCCGACTGGTGGATAGAGCCTTAGCTCACTTCATCAAGAAGCATATAACTAACCTTAAGTTTTTCACCTTTCCGGGTTGCAGAGCCATGAACCGCGCATTTGCGCCTTCACCGGCATCTCAACCCTTTGCTTAAACAACGCCCTCCCCCCCCC
>FR897872.1:32452-32869 GCA_000437495.1 Prevotella sp. CAG:485 | reverse complement strand
CAAATGTTTAATTTATAGAAGTTTCCTTTAGCTATTTTAGCTAATTTATTGCGGGTAAGGGATGCTGTCTCCTCGCGCAGCAGATGACTCCGGAGGGGGCGGAAAGGGCGCGGAAGGCGGGCAGGCTGCCGCGGCGCGGGGTGCGGATAAAGGGGCGGAAAAAGCGGTCGGCAAGGGGGTCATACCAGCGGCTCATGTGTATCATGCCGGTGTTCACCACTCCCGGGTCGGCGCAGGTTACCGTGCAGCGCCCCGAAGCATGGAGCCGCGCGGCATAGTCGGTGATGAGGCGCTTGCTCAGTCCGTAGGTGCGCAGCTGGTGAAAGCCCCTCTGCGTCACTATGGGCTTTTGGGTGAAGGGGCGGTAGAAGAAACGCGTCAATGAGGTGGTGAAGACCACACGCCGCAGTCGACCGG
>FR897872.1:27262-32405 GCA_000437495.1 Prevotella sp. CAG:485 | reverse complement strand
TGTTGAAGTAGTTCACCACCAACGACAGCTCTCGGCCCTGCCGGTCGGTGGCGAAAGTGCGTCGCATCACCCCGGCGTTGTTCATCAGCGTCAGATTCGCGCCGCTGAGCTGAGGCAGCGCCGCAAACCGCCGCACACTGCCTGCATCTTCCAGGTCCAACTCCGCTACCGAGCATTGCAGCTGCGGAAATTCCCCTGTCAGCTCCTCCTGCAGCCGTTCGGCCTTCGCCGTGTTGCGGCACGCCAGCAGCAGCTCGCGGCAGCAGAGGGGCGATTCCGACTCTCCGGCGGACTTTGCTATGCGCCGGGCGAGTTCCGTGCCGATAGCTCCCGTGGCACCGGTGAGTATGATAATCTCCTTCTCCATTTATCCTGAATGGTTTCGCGCAAAAAGCGTCTCAGCGGGTGATGCCTCGGTCGAGCATACGCGTCTTCACCATCATGCGCAGCGATGTGGGCGCCAGCGCCACGGTGAGAATGCCTATTCGGTTGAGCAACCCGTTGATATACAGCCGTTTGCCGCGCAGCAGGCGCCTTACGGCTTTGTGCGTGAATCGCTGCGGCGTGTCGAGGGCGCCGATTCGCACCGCTAAGCGTTTCAGATTCTCCGGCAGTCCGAAGAGGTCGGTGGCGATGCCACCGGGGCAGGCCGCCATCACCTTTACGCCATGAGGCCGCAGCTCGTAGCTCAGCGCCCTGCTCAGCACGCGTATGTAGGCTTTGGTGGCCGAATAGAGGGCAATGCCGGGCATGGGCGTCCAGCAGGCCATCGACGACATATTAAGTATGTATCCCCCGCCCTTTCCGGCCATCATGGCGCCGAGGCGTTGGCTGAGGTGCGTTACGGCGCGGCAGTGCAGGTCGATGAAGGCGTCTATGCGCCCGGAGGCAGTGTCGGCAAGCTCGCGAAACGAGAATATGCCGGCGTTGTTAATCAGTATAGCGGGGGTTATCTCCCTCTCCTGCAGGGCGTTCACAATCTGCTGCGGAGCGTCGGGTTCGGTCAGGTCGGCGCCCAGTGCCAATGTCTCCACGCCGAAGTCCTCCTCCAAGCGGCGCGCCTCCTTCCGCAGCCTCTCGGCCACGTTGCTCACCATCACCACGGGGCAGCCAAGGCGTGCCAACTCGTGGCTGAAACAGAGTCCTATGCCGGAGTCGGCGCCCGTCACCACAGCCCAGCGGCCCTTCAGTGTCTCCCTTTTCATTACTTGTTGTTCTTGGCGGCGCGTTTCTTTATCTGCTGAATCTCGCGGCGTATGCGGGGCGTCAGCTCATCGTAGACATCCTTATGGCAGGCCATCTCGCGCGAGTACATACGCGCTATGCAGTAGTTCACATGGTCGCAGTCGCAGCCCGCGGCACCCTCGGCAATATGCTTCACCAGGGCGGGGTCGCGCAGCAGCGCTCTGCCCATCTGCACAAAGTCGAAGCCCTCGGCGCCAAGCACCTTGTCCATCTCGCAGGCCTGCGTAACGCCGCCCACATATACCAACGTGGCGTCGGGGAAGGCTTTGCGGAAGCTCCGTGCCTGCTCCAGGAAATAGAGGGGGCGGAAGGGTTCGCGCGGTATCATCATGCCGCCAAACATTCGCACGGAATATTTCAGCCACGCCTGCTTCATGTAATGTGTCATGGAGTAGATGGGCATCTCGCCGCGCATCACATACATCGGCGCCTTGCTCACGAACCCGCCGCTGAGCACCAAGGCGTGAGCGCCGAGCCTGAGCAACTCTCCGGCCACCTCAAGGCACTCTTCCCGGTGCATTCCGGAGCGGAAGCCATCGTCCATGTTCATCTTCACCAGCACGCCCATATCGTTGCCGGCGGCCTCCATCACCCTGTCCATGGCCATCTGCATGAAGCGCATACGGTTGGTCAGGGAGCCGCCGAACTCGTCGCGGCGCCGGTTGGTGTAAGGCGACAGGAACTGGCTGAGGAGATAGCCGTGTCCGGCGTGCACCTCCACACAGTCAAACCCGGCGCGGCGGGCGCAGTTCACGGCCTCGCCGAAGTCGGCGGAAATCTTCTCTATCTCGGCGGCTTTGAGTCCGCGCACAAAGGTTGGCGAATAGAGGTTAAAGCCGGTGGAGGCGCCCACAGGGGTGCAGCCGGCAGTACTTTTATGTGTCATGTTGCCGCAGTGGCCAATCTGTATGGAGGCTTTGGCTCCGGCGGCGTGAATGGCGTCGGTGATGCGGCGCAGACCCTCCTCAATCTCGGGTCGCAGCCATAGCTGGGTGGTAAAGGAGAGTCCCGAGCGGCTCACAGAGGCGTACGCCAAGGTGGTCATGCCCACGCCCCCTTCGGCCACACGGCGGTGATAGTCGAGCAGCATGTCGGTGGGACCGTTGTCGCGCCCCATCCCCTCGAAGGCGGCGCTCCGGATGGTGCGGTTGCGAAGCTCTACCGGACCGATGCGCCCGGCGCGGAAAATATTCTCGTGATTCTTCATCGCCATGACTTTTTAGTAAATGAAGGGTATGATGCGGCGGCGCCCCAAAGACTTGTATTCATTGCCGAATTCACGCATATAACGTTTGTGGAGCCTTGCGGCACGAGGCACTAAATTTGCCATTGTCCAGAGCAGAAAGACGGCTCCCGCCCACGAGCAGGTGAGCAGCGCGAAGCCGGCCCATTCCACAATCTCGCCGAAGTAAGAGCCGGCGGTGACGAAGCGGAACACGCCGCCGCGGGGTATGTAATGGCGCGTGTCGCCGGGTTTGCGCAGATGCCGCACAATGTAGTCGGCCTGCCAGTTGCAGCCCATGCCGAAGCCGAAGATGAGCAGCCCCGCGAGGAACTGCCACGAGGTGAGCCACTCCACGCCGTAGCTCAGCGGCGACAGGTAGAAGAGCCATCCGCCAATCAGATAAACGTTGATGATGTTGAAGCAGGCGCCCATGAGGGCTATCACCAGAGGCATACGGCTCTTGCCGCGCATCAGCAGCGGAAAGATGAACGAGCGCCGGAAGTAATGCAGCAGGAAGAGGCCACCGCAGACGTATGCCGCACAGTCGGCAGCCGAGCAGCCCTGCGGCGACAGAAGCATCAGCAGCGCCATGGCCACAAACGCGGGAGCCTCCATCAACACCCACCCCACGCGGTTGTCGAGCCCCGGTCCCCAGCCGCGCCGGTACATGATGCCGTAAGGCGCCTCTATGCGTGTAAGCGCTATCCATACCACCACTGCAAGCACAGCCATGCCCGTCAGCAAGCCCCAATATATATCCGGTTCAAACATCTTTTTTCAAGGTTAGGTACGACCCCTTAGTGTTGCAAAGATAAATAAATTTTTCATAACGGGCAAAACTCTGCAAATCGCAGGAAAGGCCTCAGAGGCTCTGAAATTGTTCTAAAGGGCGCATGGAGTTGGGCGGCTCGGCAATGTTTGTTAACTTTGCAAATTATGGCACAGGAGCAGGACGTCAAGGTTCGGGTGGGTATTCTCACGGACGGCAAAGCGCGCATTGAAGGGCACCGTATCCTCAACGCCGTCATGGGGCACGGCTTTCACTGGCAGCAGTGTTATGAGCTGTTGTTGCCTCCGGAGGCGGAGTTTTGCGGCGAAGGGCCGTGCGGCGAAACGGTGGTTAGCATGCCTGTGGAGGTTTATCTGCGCAGCGTGGTGGCCAGCGAGATGAACCCGGCGGCGCCGGCCGAGTTTCTGCGCGCGCACGCCATTGTGAGCCGCAGCTGGGTCATGGGCAAGATTCTGCGCGTCCATGCGCAGGGTGGCGGCACACGCTCGGCTGAAGAGCTGCGTGTGTGGGCCGACACGGCGGCTCATTCGGGCTTCGACGTCTGCAACGACGACCATTGCCAGCGCTTCCAGGGCGTGCAGCCTCTCCCCTCTTCGCTGCGCGAGGCACTGAAGACCACGGAGCATATCGTGCTCACCGACGCCGCCGGACAGGTCATCGACGCGCGCTTCTCGAAGTGCTGCGGTGGCTTCACGGAGGCCTTCTCCACCTGCTGGCAGGATGTGGATTACCCCTATCTGCCGGCGCAGCCTGACCCGTGGTGCGACCCAAGCCGCATATCGGCCGCGCAGATGCGGCAGGCGCTGAAAGACTATGACGCCGACACGGACTATTACCGCTGGCAGACTTGCATCTCTGCTGCGGAGGTGGCCGCCAACCTGCGCGAGCGTTTCGGCATGAATGTGGGGCGCATAACGGCGTTGGAGCCGGTGAGCCGCGGCCTGTCGGGGCGCATCCACCGTCTGCGCGTGGCCGGCACGGAAGGCGCGGTGCTGTTGGGCAAGGAATTGGCCGTAAGGCGCCTGCTCAGTCCCACGCATCTGCTCTCCTCAGCCTTTGAGGTGGAGCGCCAAGGCGACCGTTTCCTGCTGCGTGGCCGCGGCTGGGGACACGGCGTGGGTATGTGCCAGACCGGCGCCGCCGCTATGGCCTTTGCCGGAAAATCCGCCCAAGAAATTTTAGCCTTTTATTACCCCGCCTCTAAATTAGCTAAATTAGCTAAATTAGCTAAAATAGCTACCCCCCAACCCTCACCGGAATTATGATCACCCTCACCCAATTCAAAGAGCACATAGCGCAGGGCAAGCCCCTCAACACCCCCGGCATTTACCGTTTCATGGATGCCATGAGCGAGGAGGCGCGCCGCATCACCTTCCGCCTCAACTCACAATACTGGCCGCAAAGCGACATCATTGCCATGATGCGTCAGCTCACCGGCGAAGAGGTACATGAGTCGGTGAAGATTTTCCCGCCCTTCTACACCGACTTCGGCAAAAACCTGCACATAGGCCGCGGCGTGTTCATCAACGCCTGCTGCCAGTTTCAGGACCATGCCGGGGTCACCATAGGCGACTGTTCGCAGATAGGCCATAACGTGGTCTTCGCCACCCTCAACCATTACCTGGAGCCGGAGCAGCGGCGTTACACCCACGGCGCCCCCATCGTGGTAGGACGCGGCGTATGGATAGGCTCCAACGCCACCATCCTGGCCGGCGTCACCATAGGCGACTATGCCGTTGTGGCCGCGGGCGCCGTCGTCACGCGCGACGTCCCTGAGCGCACCATAGTAGGCGGCGTACCCGCTCGCCCCATCAAAACCATCCCCTGACCTATCCCCACAACAACCTTTCCGTAAAAAAAATCTGCGCCGGTCTCCCGACCCG
>FR897872.1:11214-27248 GCA_000437495.1 Prevotella sp. CAG:485 | reverse complement strand
CGGTCTCCCGACCGGCGCAAACCTAACCAATATAAAATTTTTAATCAAAAAAACAACATTTTTATGTTCACTTTGTAGGAACCATCCCGGCCCCTGAAAAGCCAAATTTATTTCTTTACTATCTTCTTGCCGTTGATGATGTAGAGGCCGGCAGGCAGCTCGTTGACGAGCTCCTCGTCGGTGGTATCAAGAATCAGCACGCCGTTCATGTTATAGACCACGAAGCGGCTCGTTGTCGGGTCGAGCGTTGTGATGACGCTGCCGGGGAAGTTGTAACCCTCAATGTTGAAGAAGTCTTTCCACTGAGTGGCATCCTTATACAGGGTAACGCCATTCTGCGGCACATAGAGGGTGCAGTTCTGCTTGTTGATAGCGGTGAGGGCACCGGTGGCGCATGTGGGAGGCACCTCGGCGGCGCAGTAGAACTTCTTCACGTTGGCGCACTGGGCAAATACATCCTGATTGAGTTTGGATACGCTGTTGCCGAGATATACCGAGTCGAGGGCGGCGCAGCCGTAGAAGGCGGCGGTGCCTATGTTCTTCACGCCGTTGCCTACCGTGGCGTTAACCAGGTATTTGCAGTCTCTGAAGAGGTTGTTGCCGATGACGGTGGGCACGTTGGTGAACTTCACCGAGGTCAGCAGCGTGTCGCCCCAGAAGGGTGAATAGCCGTAGCCGGCGGTGGCCAGGTAGTTCAGGTTGCGGCCAATCTCAATCTTCTCTATAGGCGAGCTTACGAACATGGGGCGGTTGCCGAACATGGTGGGGAAATAGCCTATGAGCACCTCTGTGGGGCCGTCGGCGAAGGTCAGCTCTTTGAGGCGACGGCAGCCGGCGAACGAGGCATTGTCCATCAGAGCCACTGTGGAGGGCACGGTGAGCTTGGTGATGCCCGAGTAGTAGAAGCCGGCCACGCCAATGGAGTTGAGGCCTTCGGGAAGCTCTACCTCAGCCAGCGAGTCGGTGTTGGCGAAGCTGTATGAGCCGATGGATTTCACCGTTGCCGGAATGTTGATTTGCTTCAGGTTGATGGCGTTGTAAACAAAGCCGTCGGGGATGGAGGTGAGCGGATAGGTTACGTCGGCTTTGGTCATGATGGTCTGGCCGCAGAGCAGGTAGTTGTTGACTCTGCTCACGGTGTACTGTTTGCCGTTGTCGGTAAACTTCTCGGCCAGAGCCACTTCGGTGTCGTTCATGCCGTAAGAGGCGTCTACGGCCATAACGGTGGTAGCACCCTGAGCGGTAGGCAGATAGCGCACACCCTTGTAGTCGAACATGGTGTTGAGGTCGGAGCGAACTGCCACGGTGCCCCATGCTACGCTGCCGTTCTTGGTGATGTCGCTTACGCTGTAAGTGGTGCGGGCATTGCCGATGCGGTCGCCCGAGTCAGACAGCGCTGCCTCGAGGCCCTGTGGCATCTTGGTGGCGAAGTTGAAGATTTTGTAGAGGCTTGCGCAGTTGGCGAAAGCATCTTCAGCCACGGTGGCCAGGCCTTCGTTGATGGTCAGCGACGACAGGTAGCTGCAGGCGCTGAAGGCGCTCTTGCCTATGGTGCGCATACTGTTCGGCAGCTTCAGCGAGCCGATGCGGGTGTTGAAGAAGGCGTTTTCCTCAATCTCGGTGATGCCTTCGCCAAGAACTACCCAGCCCATGTCTGAGCCGTAGAATGTGGAGCCGCGTACAATACCAACGCTGCCGGGAATCTCTATGCCCTTAATGTCGCAGGCATAGAAGGCGCTCGAAGCCAGTTCCGTGAGGCTCTGCTTGGGCAGCTCTACATAGTTGACGTGTGAGCCGTAGAAAGCGTTGTTGCCGATGGAGGTAACACCCTCGGGCACTACAATGCGTTCGATGGGGTTGCCGTATTCGCCTAAGGTGAAGAAGGCGCTGCCTGCAATCTTCTTCAGAGTCTTGGGCAGGGTCAGGGCCGTAATCTTGGTGTTGTAGAACGAGTTGCCGGCAATTACGGTAACATAGAAGGGATAGCCTTCAATCATCACCTTGTCGGGGATTACCAGGGCACCTTTGAAGCCCTTGGCGCCGGTGAAGTCGAGGGTGCTTTCAATAACGTTGTTGCATTTGTATGAGAGGCCGTCAACGGTGGCCTCGTCAATGATGATGCCTTTGTTGGTGAAGTCTTTCCACTGAGCAGCCTGGGTGTAGGCGGTGATGCCGTCACGGGCGGCGAAGAGCTTGCAGTTGGTGAAGTTGATGCCTGTGAAGACGCCGGTGCCCAATGTGGGAGGCACGGTGGCGCGGCTCAGCAGATATTTCATGTCCGAGCAGCCGCTGAAGGCGTCGTTGCCGATGTTGGCGATGGTGGCCGGAAGCTCAACCTGCGTCAGACCGGTGCAGCCCTTGAAGGCGTCGGCCTGCACGGCAACCACGTTGAAGTCCTGACCGGCATAATTCACCGTGGGGCGTGCCAGAAACTCGCCCGTATAGGTAATGGTGTCAACGCGCGTAATGCCCACGTTGAAGTTGTCGTCGCCGAGACGCTGATAGGCCACACCGGCCACCACGAACGTCTTGTCGTTGAGGCTGCCGCTGGGGTCGTAAGCCAGGATGGTGGTGAAGTTCTTCCAAGGCTCGGTCTTCTGATAGGCGTCGAGCGATTTCTCCTTCACATAGAGAGTGGCTTTGGTGTAAACGGCGGTGGCGCCCAGCGATTTCTCATCGCCGCACTTGGGCGGTATGGGGGCGCGGCAGATGAGCTTCTTGTAGCTCTGCACATAGGCAAAAGCCTTGCCGGCCAGCGAGTCGACCTTTTCGCCAAGCTGAATGGAGTCGAGTGCCGAGCAGGAGGCGAAAGCGTTCTCGCCGATGACCGTAACCTTGTCGGGAATGGTGATGCCTTTGAGTTTGGTGTTGCCCCAGCACATACCGGCCGGAACAGCCTCCAGGCTCTCGCCCAAGGTGAGGGTGGTGAGCGATGACATGGCGCGCAGGCCCCATTTGCCCACGCTCTTTACGGTCTTCGACAGCGCCAGGCTCGTTACCTTGCTGCAGCTGAAGAAGGCGTTCTCGCCCAGGGTCTCAACTGTGTTGCCCATGTTTACCGTTTCGAGTTTTGAGCACGACTGGAACGCACTGGTGCCGATGCGCTTCAGGCCGTCGGGCAGTGTGATGGAAGTGAGGGTGGAGTTGCCCATGAAAGCTTTGTCGCCGATGCCGGTTACGGAATAGGTAACGCCCTCGTAGGTGACTGTGGCGGGCACGGTAACCTCGGCAATGGCGTAAGCCGGTGAAGCCGTGGTAACCTCCACGGTCTTCGCGGTGGCCGAAGTAACCTTGTAGTTAAGCCCTTCGGAAGTGAAAGTCTGGGCGCTGACGCCTAAAGCCGTCATTGCCAGGACCAAAGATAGAAGTTTGCGCATAAGCATCTGTGAGATTCTTTATGTGAGGATATGATAAGCAGAATCCCGTTAACTTATCATACTCTGAAGTTATAGTGTGGTAGCTTCTTTAGGTTGATAGCGCAAAGTTAACAAAAAAATGAATATTTAGCGGCTTTTGCCGAAAAAAGTGCGCGGGCAAGCGGGCGCGGATAAGGAGCTTAAGGAGTTTAAGCTCCTTAAGCTCCTTAGTTGCGCCAGCGCGTTAGCGCATCAGCTTGCGCTCCACGGTGGCGGTGCCGTCGGTGTAAATGGTCTTCACAATCACCATCTGGCCGGGTGCCGGGTTGAGAAGCAGAAGGCCGTTGGTGGAATAGTATACACGCTCTTTCACTTCCTTGCCGTCGATTTGGTCAACGCCGGTGTTGTCGTTGAGCGTCAGGTTATAACGCTGCGTCAGGTTCATCACGTCGGCCTTCTTCTCCAGCCATGCCGGAATGCCGAGGCCGTCCTTCTTCAGCAGACTCACGTAATCACCTTCAATCTTCAGCTCGGGCGAGCAAGTCCATGCCACACCTTCCAGCAGACCGATGGTGAGGTGATGCTTCACGTTCTGGAGGCTCTCCTCGTCGGTCTTGAAGGCAATCTGCGCTGCGAAGAAGTTGCCGGCGGCGTTGTGCTGCTGGCTCTTCAGCGTGGGATAGCAGGCCGGAGTGGCCAGGAAGGCATCGTTGGGCGCCCAGTTGAGCATCTGCCGCGTTGCCATGCCCTTGGCAGCCTCTGTGTTGCCGCCGGTGGGCTGCATCAGCGTCTCGTCCCAGAAGTTGTTGGAGTAAGAGCTGTTCGACGGATTCACTGCCAGCATGAAGGCAGCCGAAGAGCCGCCGTCGGTGCTCATGTAGAGCGGTGCCGAAACGTAGCAGTCGTTGATGATGTTGGTGTTGTTGAAGTTGCCGATGAAGCCGCTGACGAAGTTGTAGCCCTTCACGGCGCCCAGGTTGTAGCAGTTGGCAAGAGTGTCGCAGCGACCCGTTGCCCAGAAGCCTGAGGCGCTCGGCTTGGTGGCTGAGGCGCCCGAGGTGGCTGTTGACGTTACCGTGCCCGCGTTGAAGCAGTTCTTGATGATGTTGCCGCTGCCTTCGCCCAGGAAGCCCGACGTCAGCACACCCTTGGCCTCCACGTTGCCCACATTGAAGCAGTTGTAGAAGTCGCCGTAGGAATAGCCCGTGTAGCCGCCGGTGTTGTCGGAGTTGGCCTTGGAGCCGGTGCCGGTAACGGTACCGTAGTTGCCGCAGTCGGTATTGACATAGTCGCCGCGCTGATAGCCGGTGACGCCGCCTATGTATTTATGGCCCGAGGAGACGTTGCCGTAGTTGTAGCAGGAGTCCATGTAGCCGACGAAGCCGGTGCCTGTCATGTACATATATCCGGCAATGCCGCCCACATACTGGCCATTGAGACCCTCGACGTCGGCGTAGTTGACGCAGCCGCGCATGAAGATTTTCTCTCCGTCGCCCACGATGCCGCCGGCGTAAGCCGTGGTGCCCGTGGTCTTCACGTCAACCTTGCCGTAGTTGGTGCAGTTGCTGACGTAGGTGTAGCCGTAGGAACGGCCGATGATGCCGCCCGTGTAGCCCGACGAGGAGCCGGAGTAGCCTATGCTGCCGCGGTTGATGCAGTTCTCAATGCGGGTGGTGTCGGAGGTATAACCGGCGATGCCGCCCAGCTGAGCGCCGCCTGCCAGGTCAACGTCGTTGAGGCAGTTGAGCACCTTGCCGCTGGTCTTGCCCACGATGCCGCCCCACTGGGTCGACGAGCAGGTTATCTGGCCGTGGTTCTGACAGTCGGTGATGGTGGAGCCTTTGGAGCCCACGCCCACGATGCCGCCGGTGTTGCCCTGACGGCTCAACAGATGACCGTAGTTGACGCAGTTCTCTACCACGCCGTTGCCGAGTATCTCATATACCACACCGGCGGCGTAGCTGCCCTTGGTAGTGGGGCCGCAGTCCATGGTGTTGTAGTTGACACAGTTGCTTACGGTGCCTTCGCTCTTGTTGACGAAGCCTGCCGCGCGACCCGACGAGGGAGCGGTGAACGTGCCTCCCTTCAGGGTGAGGTTGCTGAGCGAGCCGCCCTCCTTGAGGGTGCCGAACAGAGCCATGTCTGAGATATGGCGAACGCTGAGGTTGAGGATGCTCTTGCCGTTGCCGTTGAAGATGCCGCCGAAGGGGTTCACGCGGCCAATCTGTACGTATGCCGTGTCGTTGGCATAGTCGATGTCGTTGCAGAGCAGGAAGTGCTTGCCGCTGTAGATTATGCCGTCAACGTTGGTGAGGTCGGCCAGTTTGAGCATATCGGCCTTGGTGCGAATCAGATACGGGTTCTCGGCGGTGCCTTTGCCGTCGAACATATCAGGAATGGTAGTCAGGTTGAACGAGCGGGTGAAAGTGCCGAGAGCGGCGTTCACCGTGCCGTGCTGAACCACTTTCTCAGTAGGAGCGGCCACCTTCAGGGTGCTTCCGCTGACGGAGTAGATGGCAGCCGAGCCTTCGGCCATGCTCCAAGTCAGACCGTTGTATGCGTGCAGCGCGGCGTCGGAGGTGATGTCGCCCGTGTTCATGCCTGCGGGCAGAGTCATGTAGATGTTGCGCAGAGCCTTTGTGGAGGCGAGGTCTTTGTAAGCCTTGAGCACCGGATACATACCTGCGGTGTAGTCGTAGAGGCTGTCTGTGAGGCCTGCAATGGGTTTGCCGTTGGTGAGAGCGGCCGTTTCAAGAGGCGTACAGCCGGCGTAAGAGCCGTTGGCCACGGCGCCGGCGGTGAGCAGCTGACCGTCGTAGTAGTTGTTTTCAAGAACGCCCGTTGAGCCGGGTTTGTCGCCGCCGATGGCGCCGGTGGCGTAGCCCTTGCCGCCGTTTACGGTGCCGGTGTTGAGACAGCTGATGACGTTGACGGCGCCGGAGTTATAACCGTAGATACCGCCGCAGACGCGTGAGGAGCTGACACTGCCCTGGTTGACGCAGTAGAGCACCTTGCCGCCGTTGAGGTTACCCACGATGCCGCCGGCGTTATTGCCTGCCGAAATAGCTTTGTGAGCCGGGTTGATGCTGTCGCCAACAACCGGACCGTTGTTGATGCAGTTCTCGATGATGTTGTAGTTGTAGCCGGCGATGCCGCCCGGGTAGTTACCGCCCGAGAGGATGCGTCCGTCGTTGCGGCAGCCGCTTACCACGCCTGTGGTGCGCTGAATCTGACCGGCGATGCCGCCGATGCTCGAAGACATACCGCGCACGGTGCCGAGGAAGACGCAGTTCTCTATTCGTCCTGCCACATAGCCCGAGATGCCGCCCGAGTTGGCCCAGAAGGTCATCCGGCAATTGGCGCCCAGGGTGAGGTTCTTGATGACGCCCTTGGCGTTGAGACGGCCGATGAAGCCGCTGTACGACATGGAGCCGGTGGAGGTGGCGGTGCCGTCGTCTTTATAGCCGCTCTTGTCGAGGATGACGCCGTCGATGGTATGGCCGCCGCCGTCGAACGTGCCGGAGAACTCATGTTTGGTATTGCCGTCGGAGGCGATGCCTTCGAAGCCAAGGTCGCCGTCAACGTTGATGTCGTTCATCACCTTGAAGTAGGTGTTCTCGTAGGTGAGACCCTGCGATGTGGTGGCTTCCTGCAGGTTCTTCAGGTCGTTGACGTTCTTAATCTGATAGGGGTCTTCGGCAGTGCCGGAGCCGTTCCACATCTTCGAGGGGATGGTGTTGATGACAACCTCGCGCAGATACGGACTGTCGTCGCGGTAAGCGCAGAGGATGTCGCGTGCGAACTCATTCTTGAGCACAGCGTTGGAGCCGACGATGTCGATGCCCACGCCCTGTGTGGTCAGACCGTTCTCACCAAGGATTCCCCACTTCACGCCGTTGAGGGTTGAGAGAGGGAAGTTGGCCTTTACCATGGTCATGTTCTCGCCGTTCTGCAGGAAGACCGGAGCGGCGGCAATCTGCATGGCGGCAGTGGTGTTCAGCTCCTTGAGCATGGGATAGAGGTCTTTGGTGAAGACCCAGCTGTCGGTGCTCATGGTGCCGAGGGCTGTGCCGGCCGTCATCTCGGCGGTGGTGAGGGCGCCGGTGAAGCTGTTGGCGGTGTAGTCGAGGCCGGTTATCTGCTTGTCGTAGAAGACGTTGGTGAGATATTTGAGGTATGACGACGACATGCCGCTGTAGATGGCCAGAGCGGCGTTCGGGGTCTTGTTGCTGGTGATAATCTGGCAGGTTGAGATGAGGCCGTCGGCCTTGTTCTTGCTGTCAGACATGATGTAGCCGAACACAGCGCCGCTGTATTTGGGCTCTGTGAAGGCGGGAGCCATCACCAGGCCGGTAACGACGTTGTTGGTGAGTGTGGCGCGCCACCAGGAGCCGATGAAGCCGCCCACATAGCCGCTGGTGTATGCCGACGGGCCGGTCTGTACGGAAGTGGCGTTGGAGGCTATGGTCGTCATGCAGAGGTTGTTGCTGACAATGACGTTGCCGTTGGCGGAGTTCGACACGGTGGAGCCGATGAAGCCGCCTGCTGTTGAACCGGAGGCGCGGTCGCTGACCACAGCGGCGCAGATATTCTTGTCGGCGATGGCGGGATAGCCCTCGCGCGACCATGAGCCGTTGAAGGCGCCGATGAGGCCGCCGGTGTAGTCATAGAGCGAGTTGGAGGCGCCGTAGTGCGTTACGGAGCCGCGGCCGTCGCAGTTGCGCACAGGACCGGTAACGGTGCCGCCGATGGAGCCCATGGAGCCGTAGCCGCGCAGAACAGACGTCGACACGCAGCCCTGCAGCAGACCCGTGGAGCAGCCGGCAACGCCGCCGCCCGAATACTGGGTGAAGAGCACGTTGTTGCCCAAGGATTGGCAGTTGATGACCTCGCCTTCGTTATAGCCGACGATGGCGCCGGTGCTGACGCCTTCGCTGTAGAAGGTTGAGCCGCTCACGGTGAGGTTGCTTACAGAGGCGCCGGGGGCTATCCAGCCGAAGACGCCGGTGCCGGCCTGGTGGCCACATTCGTAGTCAATGCCTTTGATGACGTGTCCGTTGCCGTCGAAGTGGCCGGTGAAGGGGGTGCCGGGCACTTTCGCCCCAAACAGGGCGTAATCGCCGTTCTCGGAGATGAAGCCGATGGGGGTGAAGTAGTAGTTCTGTCCGGCGCAGTCAATGTCGGCGTCGAGACGGTAGTAGAGGCCCTTGGCGGGATTCTCCTCGCGCACCTGCTGCTGCAGAGCCATGAGGTCGGTGTAACTCTTTATCAGATAGGGAGATGCCTCCGTGCCGGCGCCCGAGAAGTTGGCGGGGAATTTCTGCGGCAGGGTGAGGTTGAAGCCGTCGACGGTGAGTTTGGCGTCGGTGAGGCGGAATACAAATTTGCCCGGGTCTGAGTCGGCGAAGATGCCCCAGTCGGGCAGGTTGATGACGTTGGTAGTGCCGACCTGCGCGGTCATGATGGTGTCTGTGAAGCCGCTGTGGTTGGGTTTCATGCGCATGCACGACAGGCTGGCGTACTGCAGGCTCGAACCCATATACTGCGGAGCCACCTCCAAGCGGCCGGTGTAGGAGACGTTGACAAAGGCGTCGAGACCGGTGTTGCCGAAGTTCTCCACCACGAGGCGGTTGGAGTTGGTCTGGTTGATGCGCACGGGCCACTGCATGAGCTGCGGGTCGCCCTTCGAGGGCACTGTCATGCCGCTCATCACGCCGTTGGCCTTGTCCATTACGGTGGCATAGTTGGCCTGTACCACAGAGGCGCTGTTGCCGGTGCTGTCGACCACGAAGATGCCCCACGAGGTGAGGGTGATGGTGCCGTCGTCGGCAATGGTGCCGGTGATGGTGCCCTTGGGGTCATAGGTCTTGTCGGTGTTGAAGGGGCACACAAGCGCTAATGTGCTGGCGCCCGACGAGTTGCTGACAGGACAGTAGTTGCCGGCGGGAATTTTGATGGTAGAGCCGCTTACGGTGGCGTAGCAGTTGGTGAAGGGCACGCCCGACATACGCACAATCTGTACGTTGCCCTGTGTGCCTGACCAAACGGCCATCTGTGCGGTGTAGTTGCGCATGGCGCCGCCGGAGTTGGTCATTACGGAGTCGTGTTCGAGATACCATCCGGCCACTGTTTGCGGTGTGGCGTTGCGAGTGGCGGATGTGCGGACGGTCTGGGGAGTGATTTCTCCGACGTGCCATACGGCATTATCGTCCGTGAAGGGCTTGCAGCTTTGGCTGCGTGCGTTGAGCTGCGTTTCGGGGGCTGTTTTGCGTGCCTCGAAGCGCTGCAAGGCATCGGGTAAGGGTGCCTCATGCACTTGTTTCAGCGCTGACTGACGGTCTGACCCGGTGGCTGCCGCCGGTGTTGCCGCCACGGCACAGAGTGGTAAGAGCAGAACCGCTGCCAGCGTCGCGCTGAAATTGGTTAATCGCTTCATGTAAATATAATTTATTGAAAAAAGAGTTCCTCAGGTTCGCTCGCTTCATTAGATAATGAGGGATGCAAATTTATAAAATTTTTATTGTATGCAAAAAGTTCCTGATTTTTTTAACCTATGTTAAATTCTGAAATAGATAGCCGGAGGTTTCGGTCGCAAGCTTCCTCAACCACCGGTTGAGTACGGGTAAGGGACGTGAACCCCTTGCGGGTTCCGGCATTCTCAGACAACTCTCGCCGGGACGAAAAGAAGGAACCCGCAAGGGGTTCCGGCATTAGCGGACGCAATGACCGGAGGTTTCAGTCGCTGCGCTCCCTCAACCTCCGGTTGAATACGGGTAAGGTAAGCGAACCCTCTGCGGGCTCTCACCGTTGTCACCGCCAGTGCGTCAGAGCGTCAGAGCATCAGGCCGTCGGGGCGCCCGAAGAGCTTCACAGTCCCGTCGGGCTGCAGCACGATCTTCAGGTGCTGGTCCTGCACGCACACGCCGTTTACGAACATTCCGAACTTATACGTCGTTCGCATTTTGTCAGTGTTCGGCACAGGATTTATGGAGTATGAGGTATAGAGCCGGATAAAGATTTTCAGGTCCTTCTGTGGCCAGTGCATCACCAGCACATCGTCAACATTGTTCCCAATGTTGCCCAATATCAGGGGGGGCACGTCCCTCTTCACTGCGGGATAGATGTCCATGTGGTGCCCTATGGGATTGCGCTCGTCGCTATAAGGCAACGCCTCTCCCGGGCGGTATTCCTTGCCATCCGTGAGGCGGACAAAATAGAGTTCGGCATCATACTTGGCTGTCGCCTCCTCCTTGTCGGAGGCATTGTCGTATATGCTTATCAGGGGCTGGTTGGGAAAAAACCCACCGCAATCGCCCACGGTGACTGTCAACTGGCGTATGAAATTCATTCCGAGGTATGCCGAAGGAATGGAATCAGCCATCGGTATCTCGCCCGGCTCGAGAACCGGCTGCGGATCAGGCTGCGGGTCGTCGTTGTCGGAACAGGAGAGCAGCAGGGAGATTGCTGCCACAAGCGCCACGAGTAGCGCATACAGGTTTCTTACTTTCATTTTACTTTCATTTCTGCTTGGTTATTATAGCGATACCTGAACCCGTAGTCCATCTCGAGCGTGTTGGGCAGGTAGATGTTATACCCGCCACCGGTGTCCACGGAATCCTCGGGCAGGTCGGCGCCGAGGGCTACGCCGGTCAGGCGCGAGAGGGTGACGGCGGGGAAGCGCTGCGAGGCGTCGGAAGTCTGGGAGTTGAGCTGGCTGACGATGTTTGCCAAGCGCACCTTGGCCTGGTCCATGCTCACGAAGCCGCGCGGGGCGTTCGCATTGTTGGTTGTAGTAACGGTGCCGAGGTCCAGCACGTCGTTGGAGCATGCGCCCATCAGTAGGAACAGCAACGCAGCCACCAGAAAGGAGATTCATTTCTGTATCATGGCAATGGCGTTTTTAATTTGTGGCCTTAAAGTACTAATATTTTTCTCCAGCCACCAATCTCTTTGAATTTTTAAGATTAATTAACATTTAACCTTTACTTTAAATTCTATGCCACACTGAAATGTGAACTAAGTTTAGACTTTGGGATGCGGCATGAGAGGCATTGTGGCGGTTTCGCGTTTTTTTAGTACCTTTGCTGTCTGAAAAATTTCGTGATGAAAGCAGCTTTTTTCACTTTGGGATGTAAACTCAACTTTGCGGAGACGTCGGCCATAGGTCGCGCTCTGGCCGAACATGGCGTGGAGCGGGCCGCCGAGGGCGAAATACCCGACATCGCGGTGGTGAATACCTGCTCTGTAACGGCAATGGCCGACAAGAAATGCCGTCAGCTGATAAACCGTCTTCACCGTCAATGGCCGTCGGCATCTATCGTGGTAACAGGCTGTTACGCTCAGCTTCAGCCTTCCGAGGTGGCGGCGCTGCCGGGTGTCAGCGTGGTGTTAGGCTCCGGCCAAAAGCTGCGCGCCGTGCAGTATGCCGAGCAATGGCTCCGCAGCCACGGCCCGGAAGAAAATTCAGCAAATGTGGCTGTGGAGGTGGCGGCGCGGCCTGAGTCGCTGGGCTTCGAGCCGAGCTGCGAGAGGGGCGACCGCACGCGCTGGTTCCTGAAGGTGCAGGATGGCTGCGACCGTTTCTGCACTTACTGCACCATACCCTACGCCCGCGGACGCAGTCGCTCGCCGCGTATCGCCGACATCGTCAGTCAGGCGCGCGAGGCGGCCTCACGGGGTGCGAAAGAGATTATCCTCACAGGAGTGAACATAGGCGACTTCGGCCGGCGGAACGCCAACGGCGGCGAGGGCTATGGCGAGACGTTCTTCGACCTGGCACGCCGCCTCGACGAGGTGGAGGGGATAGAGCGTTACCGCATATCGTCGATAGAGCCCGACCTGCTCGACCCGCAGCTGATTGAGTGGGTGGCAAAGGAGAGCCGTGCTTTCATGCCGCATTTTCACATTCCTCTGCAGAGCGGCAGCGACGCGGTGTTGCGCCTCATGGCGCGGCGCTACGACACGGCGCTCTTCGCCGACCGTATTGCGGCGATAAAGGAGCTGATGCCCGACGCTTTCATCGGGGTTGATGTGATAGCGGGAGCGCGCGGCGAGACGGAGCGCGAATGGGAGGCGTCGCGGCGCTTCATCGAGGAGCTGCCGGTAACGCGTCTGCACGTGTTCCCCTACAGCGAGCGTCCGGGAACGAGCGCTCTGCGCCTCAGCGACGCTGTGGACCAGGCCACTAAACACCGTCGTGTGGAGGTGCTGACGCAGCTGTCGGCGCGCAAGCTCAATGAGTTCATACAAGGCTCTTTGGGGCAGGTGAGGCCGGTGTTGTGGGAGACGGAGCGCCACGGGGTGATGTCGGGACTGACCGACAATTATCTGCGTGTGGAGATGCCGGGCGCGGAGGCTCTGCACAACACTATAACGAATGTGAAACTGGTGCGCGGCGATGGCGAAACGGTGTATGGAGAAAGTGTCTGAAAGCCCTGAGGACAAGGCATTTACGCCTTTCGGGGGCGACCCTTACGGCTGTGCTACCGTACCGCTGTGGCAGCGCATGGCCTACGCTCCGGCAGGGTGGCTGCTGCGTATGGCGGCGGCGCTTCCGGCTCCTCTGCGCCACGGCATGGCCGACGGGTTGGCATGGCTGGCGCGCTCGGTGGTGCGTTACCGCCGCAGGGTGGTGAGGCGAAACCTTGCCGACTGTTTCCCGGCTTCGTCGGCTCAGTGGCGCCAAGAGGTGGAAAAGGGCTTTTACCGCAACTTGGCCGACTATGTGTTCCAGACGGCCGGGATAGCTTTTCTGAACCAGAAGCGGCTGATGCGCCATATCAGCTTTTCGGGCCTTGAGGAGGTGGCGGCAACGCTCAGCGACGGCCGCGATATTGTGCTGTATACCAGCCACTTCGGCAACTGGGAATACATTCCGCTGATGGCCGCGGCGATGCCGAAGGAGAGAGACGGGATGGTGTTTGCGCATGTGGTGAGGCCGCTGAAGAATCTGTGGTTCAACCGTTTTTTCCACCGTTTGCGTTCGCGGTTCAACACGTCGGTGCCTCAGAAGCAGACGGCGCGGGCCATGATAGGGTGGCGTCGCTGCGGCCAGCGCTTCATAATAGGGTTTCTGAGCGACCAGAAGCCGGGGCGCTACACGCAGAGCACGGAGGTGGATTTCCTGAACCGGCGCACGCCGTTCATAGAGGGCACGGAGGTGTTGGCGGCCAAGCTGCACACGGCGGTGTTCTACACTGACGTTCACCGCGAGGGGCGCGACCGTATTCGTGTTGACCTGGTGAAGATGGCCGACGACGCGGCGGCGTTGCCACCGGGAGCGCTGACGGCTGATTATGCGCGGCGCCTCACGGACTCGATTCGCCGCGACCCGACGGCGTATCTGTGGAGCCACAACCGCTGGCGTCTGAAAAAGGAGGACTTAAGTGGCTGTTAATTAGATATTTGCTTGGTTATGAAACGTCTTGGTGTTATAATTCTGAACTGGAACGGGCTGAAGCTGCTGAAGGAGTTTATTCCCACGGTGGCGGCAACGACAATCAGTGCCGACATTGATTTGGTGGTGGCCGACAATGGCTCTACTGACGGCAGCTGCGAATGGTTGGAGGAGAATTTTCCGCAGGTGAGGCTTCTGCGCTTCGACCGCAACTATGGCTTTGCGGGGGGCTATAACCGTGCGCTGGCAAAGACGCGCTATCCGCTGACGATATTGCTCAACAGTGATGTGATGACCACTCAGGGATGGGCGGAGACGCTGCTGCGCTACATGGACGCTCACCCTGAGGTGGGTGCGTGTCAGCCGAAGCTGCGCAGCTATCGCGAGCCTGAGAAGTTTGAGTATGCCGGGGCTATGGGGGGTCTCATCGACGCGCTTGGTTATCCGTATTGCTACGGGCGTCTGTTCAACTGTGTTGAGACGGACAAGGGGCAGTATGACAGTCCGGAGGACCGGGATGTGGCCTGGGCCAGCGGGGCGGCGCTGATGGTGCGCACTGACATCTATCTCGACTTGGGAGGACTCGATGAGGCGTTCTTCGCGCACATGGAGGAGATTGATTTGTGTCTGCGCATCTGGAGGGCCGGTTACCGCATCACGGCGGTGCCGTCGGCGGTGGTGTATCATGTGGGGGGTGCGAGTCTGGATGCCTCGAACCCGCAGAAGACGTATCTCAACTTCCGCAACAATCTGCTGCTGCTGCATAAGAATATGCCGCTGAGCAGCAGTAAGCCGCTGTTGGTGAAACGGCGCCTTCTCGACACTCTGAGCTGGGCTATGTTCATGGCAAAGTTCCGTTTCGGCCACGCCAACGCCATTCTGCGCGCCCACCGCGATTTCCGGCGCATGAAGGGCAAATACAAACGTTTGCCGAAGGAGGACATCTACTTCGATTTGCCGGGCACGGAGCGCCATATTGTCTTCGACAGGTTCCTATTGGGTAAAAAGAAATGACTATGAAAACTGAAAAACCGCTAATTCTGATAACTAACGATGACGGCTACGGCGCCCGGGGCATTGAGGCGCTGATAAATTTTGTAAAGCCTTTTGGCGATGTTTGGTGTGTTTGTCCGGCCGAGCAACACTCGGGTCAGTCCATGGCCATGACAATCAATGATTCTCTGCTGGTGAAGCGGCAGGATGACCTTGACGGTGTGCCTATGTTCACGGTAAACGGCACTCCGGTGGACTGTGTGAAGATGTCGCTGCTGAACATCTTGCCTCGGCGCCCGGATTTGGTTTTGGCTGGTATCAACCACGGCTCGAACGCATCGGTGAATGTGCTCTATTCGGGCACTATGGGAGCCGTGCGCGAGGCGTGTCAGGATGGTCTGCCTGCCATTGGCTATTCGCTTACCGACCATGCGCCGGATGCTGATTTCTCTTTCTGCCGGGAGTATGTGGAGCGCATCACGAAGATGGTATTGGAGAAGGGTCTGCCGCGCGATATCTGCCTGAATGTGAATGTTCCGGCGGGCTGCAAGCCGAAGGGGATGCGCGTAACGCGTGCGTGCCGCTGCCGCTGGAGCGATGAATACCGGCGCTATGAAACGCCGTGGGGACAGCCTTTCTACTGGCTGGCCGGAGAATTCCTCAACTCGGAGCCTGACTGCGAAGACACGGACCAGTGGTGCCTTGACCACGGCTATGTGAGCGTGGTGCCCACCACGGTGGAGTGCACCGCCCCCCGCGCCGACTGGCCTGACTGGCTCCGCTGAGAGCAAAGGGGTAGCTAAGGTAGCTATGGTAGCCGGGTAGCTAAATTAGCCGCTCTGCCCTCTGCGCCTGCCTTAAACTCCTTAAGCTCCTTAGCCGCGCTTAGCTCTGCTGCGGCGGCAGCCCGGCCTCAAACTCAGCCACGGATTCCTTTTCGCGCTGGTTGTAGGCCTCCACAATGCGCTGCACAAGCGGGTGGCGCACAATGTCTTTTTTCTCGTATTCTATCACGCCGATGCCTTTTACGCCGCGCAGAATGCGGAGCGCCTGCAGCAAGCCGCTCTGCACCGTGCGCGGCAAGTCGATCTGCGTGGTGTCGCCGGTGATAATCATCTTGCCGTTCATGCCCAGGCGCGTCAGGAACATCTTCATCTGATGGCGCGTGGTGTTCTGAGCCTCGTCGAGGATTATCACCGCGTCGTTGAGGGTGCGGCCGCGCATGAAGGCCAACGGAGCAATCTGTATGGTGTCGCTCTCAATGTATTCCTTGAGCTTGAGGGGTGGCA
>FR897872.1:0-11172 GCA_000437495.1 Prevotella sp. CAG:485 | reverse complement strand
GTAGAGAGGGCGCAGATAAGGGTCGATTTTATCCTTCATGTCGCCGGGCAGGAAGCCGAGCTTCTCGCCGGCCTCCACAGCGGGCCTCGACAGGATGATGCGCTTGCAGAGCTTGTTTTTGAGGGCGCTCACGGCCAGAGCAATAGCGATGTACGTCTTGCCGGTGCCGGCCGGACCGAGAGCAAAGGTGAGGTCGTTGTCGGCGAAGCTCTTCACCATGCGTTTCTGGTTGGCGTTGCGCGGCGAGATGGGACGCCCGTTCTGGCCGAAGAGGATGACGCCGTCGGAGGCCACAGGCTTGGGCTCGTCGCCTTTGATGATGTCGGTGATGTCGTCGGCCGTGAGCTTGTTGTATTTGGCGCCGTAGGCTTCCAACTGGTGCATCTTGCGCTCGAACTCAGCCGTCTCGCTGTCTTCGCCAATCACCTTGATGACATTGCCGCGCGCTCCCATGCGCAGCTTGGGAAAGAGGTTCTTGATAAGGTTGATGTTGCTGTTGTTGACGCCGTAGAAAGTCTGCGGGTCTATTTGCTCTATGATTATTGTGCGCTCGGTCATTTAGAGGATAGTTGTTTGGTAGCTACCGGGTTTGAGGGTAATTAGCCCACGGAGCCTTCGAGGTTGATTTGCAGCAGCTTCTGGGCTTCTACGGCAAACTCCATGGGGAGCTTGTTCATCACCTCTTTGGCATAGCCGTTTACAATCAGTCCTACGGCCTCTTCGGCGGGAATGCCGCGCTGACGGCAGTAGAAAATCTGCTCTTCGTTGATTTTTGAGGTTGTGGCCTCATGTTCTGTGGTGGCTTTGTCGCAGTCCACCTCAATATAGGGGAAGGTGTGAGCGCCGCAGCGGTCGCCGAGCAGCAGCGAGTCGCACTGAGTGTAGTTGCGCGCACCCTCGGCGGCAGGAGCCACACGCACCAGACCGCGGTAGGAGTTCTGGCTCTGTCCGGCCGAGATGCCTTTGCTGACGATGGTTGAACGCGTATTGCGGCCCAGGTGAATCATCTTGGTGCCCGTGTCGGCCTGCTGATAGTTGCGCGTAAGAGCCACGGAGTAGAACTCGCCCACGGAGTTGTCGCCTTTCAGCACACACGACGGGTATTTCCACGTTATGGCAGAGCCCGTTTCCACCTGCGTCCACGACAGCTTGGAGGCGTTGCCACGGCAGAGACCCCGTTTGGTGACGAAGTTATAGATGCCGCCGCGGCCATCCTTGTCGCCGGCGTACCAGTTCTGCACGGTGGAATATTTCACCTCGGCTCTCTCTTCCACTATTATCTCAACAATGGCGGCATGGAGTTGGTTTTCGTCGCGCATGGGGGCTGTGCAGCCCTCTAAGTATGAGACATAAGCGTCGTCGTCGGCCACGATGAGCGTGCGCTCGAACTGACCCGTGCCGGCGGCGTTGATGCGGAAATAGGTACTCAGCTCCATGGGGCAGCGCACCCCTTTAGGGATGTAGACGAAGGAGCCGTCGGTGAAAACAGCCGAGTTGAGAGCAGCCCAGTAGTTGTCGCGGTAGCTGACCACATGACCAAGGTATTTGCGCACCAGGTCGGGATAGTCTTTTACGGCTTCGGATATGGAGCAGAAGATGATGCCGAGCTCTGCCAATTTCTCGCGATGAGTTGTCTTGACGCTGACGGAGTCCATGACGGCGTCGACGGCCACCCCGGCGAGTTTTTTCTGCTCATTGAGCGAGATGCCGAGTTTGTTGAAGGTGTCGAGCAGCTCGGGGTCGACCTCATCGAGACTCTTTTTGAGCTTTTTGGGCTTCGGGGCGGCGTAATAGCTGATAGCCTGGAGGTCGATGGGGGGAATGTCGAGATGCGCCCAGTGGGGTGGCGTGAGGGTGAGGAGATAGCGGTAAGCGTCGAGGCGGGACTGCAGCAGCCATTCGGGCTCGTTTTTGAGGCGCGATATGGTGCGTATGGTGTCTTCGCTCAGTCCCGGCGGCACAATCTCTGTGTCGATGTCGGTGACGAAGCCGTATTTGTATTCTTCCTGCTCGGCGCGGCTGAGGAAGTCGCGGCCCGATTCGGCGGAAGCGTTATTGGAACCGTTGTTGACAGCCTTTCCGGCGTTCTCGGCGTTCTCGGCGTTCTCGGCGTTATTGGCTGCGTTATTTGGTGTGTTATTTGGGAATGTGTTTTCAGCGGGCATGATAATGAAGGGGTGAGGGGTGAGTAATACAAGTCAAGTTCTCCGCCGAGGCGCCTTATGAGGCGTTCTGGCGGAAAGCGATATGTGGTGTTGGGAGCAAGGGGCTGAGGGGCGGATTATTTGCCCTGAGCGGGAACTTGCTGTGCCGGAGCCTGCTGGGGAGCGGCGGCCGGTGTATGCTGTGTGGTGGCCGGCTTGATGCCCGAGGTGGCTATGGGGGTCTTGATGGTGTAGGTGGACAGGATGCTCAGCACGCAGATGATGATGGCCAGGCCCCAGGTGGCTTTCTCTATGAAAGCGGTGGTCTGACGGTAGCCCATATACTGGTTGCCTTCCGAGTAGTTGGAAGCCAGGCCGGAACCTTTCGATTTCTGTATCAGCACTGCGCAGGTAAGCAGGATGCACGCCAGCACAATCAGGATTGCGAAAAAGATATACATTTGGTGTCTTAACGATTTTGATGTTCTTGTATTTTGATTAGTTTCCTGAGGAAACGTATTTGGTCTGCAAAGATAATACTTTTTTCGGGATTAGCCAAATTGAGTTCATTTATTATCTCGAGGGCCTTGGGGTAGTTGCCGTTTTTTATCATCATGGCAGCCAGGGAGACGGAGAGGGAAGAGGCTTTGGGGCGGGTTTGCGCGGAGGGCGCGGAGGGCGCGGATAAGGAGTTTAAGGAATTTAAGGAGCTTAAGGTATTTAAGGGGGGCGCAGAGGGTTTAGCGGCAGAGGGCTGAGCGGCAGCTTGGGCAGAAGAGGCTGCCGGGGAGCTTAAAGTATTTAAAGCGGCGGCAGCAGGGGTTTCGGCAGGGGCTTCGGCCTCCTCTTCAAGGTGGCGGAGAGCTTCGGGCACGCGGGCAGGCTGGCGGCTCGTGGCCAAAAAGGCATCTATGCGCGTGGCTGTGGCATCAGGGGCAGGTTCGGCGGCAGCAGAGGCAGCTTCTTCAGCGGCATCTTCAGAGAGGGGCGCGCGGGCACCGCTGTCGAAAATCATGCGCGTGAGCAGGTCTGTCTCGTGGTCGCCGGGGGTGCCGAAGCGGTTCAGGAAGGCGTCGATGGTGTCGTTGGTAGTGAGCTTCACCGGCTGCATATCGGGGTAGAAATCGGCAAAGTCGGCGTCGGGGTCGAGCACCCGCATCAGCGCCTCGCGGTCGCCGATAGCTAAGGCGATGCGCGTGCGCAGCTCCTGCGCCTCCTTGCCCGACACTATGCCCTGCTCCAGAGCCTGCAGATCGGCATACACATACCAGGGCCAACGCTCGTGAATCTGCTGCAGCGTAGCGGCGCTAAGCGGCTCATTACCAAACACTTGCTGAGTTGTAATAGCATTTTCTTCCATATCGCGGCCGGGGTTTACCAGTTGCCTAAAGTGGCGTTGAAAATCAAATCCACTAACTCCTCCGAGATTTGCTGACAGAGGTCGTCCTGCACGTCGGTGAGCATGAGGTCCGACGAAAAATCGCGGTATGCCGAGAAGGTCTGGTCGATGTCATTGGCGGAGTTGATGTGGTCCACATACTTCACCCTGACGGTGATGGTGAGCCTTGTCTGGGTGGCGTAAGCGTCCTGGCCCACAGCCTGCGGGCTGAGCGAATAGCCGGTTATTTCGCCGCTCATCTCCACATTGGCGTCGGCACTTGGCACCACACGCAGACGCGTCTGCGCCTGAATCTGGTCGAGGAGCCGGTTTTCAAACGTCTGCTGCAGAGGCGGATAGACCAGAGCGGCGCGGATGGGGAACTCGCTGACGCGTATGGTCTTGTAGCGGTCGTAGTCGAGCGCTGAGCCGTTGAGCTTATAGCTGACGCACGAGGTCAGCACTAAAAAAAGCAGCGTGGCGGCCAACGGCAGGCACCGCAGAAGGGGGCCTGAGAGGGCGGTGAGAGAGTTGCGGAGAGGATGTTTCATATCTTTGGCGGGGCGTCGTGCTGGCCGATGCCGTATTCTTTCATTTTACGATAAAGTGTGCGTTCGGAGATTTTCAGCTCCAGGGCGGTGCGTTTGCGCGAGCCGCCGTTTCGGCGCAGAGCCTTGGCGATGGTCTCGCGCTCGCTCATGTCGAGGGGAGACTGGCCCGACACGTCTTCAGCCTCCACAGCCTCCGTGCCCACCGGGATGACGGGGTATTCGGCCCAGGGAATGAGAGCCGATGAGGAGGGAGCGTCGACAGCAACGGACTCGCCGCGGGTGATGACGTCGAGGCGGCGGCGCAGGTCGGCAATCTCGGCACGCATGCCCATAACCGTCTGCCACAGCATCTCGCGTTCCGTCTGATAGTCGGGGGCTGCGGCGGCGGGCAGATGCGACTGTGCGGCGGGGTTCGGCAGCGAGTCGGCCATGTCGCGTGCCGTGATTTCGCGCCCGGCGTCGAAGAGCGCCAACTGCTCAACCACATTCTTGAGCTGACGCACATTGCCCGGCCAGCGATAGGCGTGCATGAGGCTGCGCGCGTCGGCCGAGAAACGGATGGGCTCGGTCATGTAACGCTCCGAAAAATCGGCGGCAAACTTACGCGCCAGGAGATCCACGTCGTCGCCCCGGTCGTGCAGGTTGGGCACGTTTATCTGAATAGTGCCGAGGCGGTAATAGAGGTCCTCGCGGAAGCGACCCTCGGCCACGGCCTTCTGCAAATCCACGTTGGTGGCGGCCACGATGCGGATGTCGGTTTTCTGCACCTGGCTGCTGCCCACCTTCAGGAACTCGCCGCTCTCGAGCACACGCAGCAGCCGAGCCTGCGTGGTCATGGGCAGCTCGGCCACCTCGTCGAGGAAGACGGTGCCGCCGTCGGCCTCCTCGAAATAGCCCTTGCGCGCCCCTATGGCGCCGGTGAAAGAGCCTTTCTCGTGGCCGAACAGCTCGGAGTCGATGGTGCCCTCGGGGATGGCGCCGCAGTTCACGGCGATGTATTTCTTATGCTTGCGCGGACTGAACTGGTGTATGATTTTGGGGAAGAACTCCTTGCCTGAGCCGCTCTCGCCTAAAATCAGCACCGAAAGGTCTACGGGCGCCACCCTGACGGCGCGGTCGACAGCACGCAGCAGCAGCGGCGAGGTGCCGATGATGCCGAAACGCCGTTTCACGTCTCTGAGTTCGTCGTTGTTGCGGAGTGCCGCAGCGGTCTGGGAGTCGGGGTTCATTTATTTGATTTTGGCAAGTTGGTAAGTACGCTCGCGGAGCAGGGCGCCCAGGGCGTCGACGTCGGCGCAGGCTTTCTGCTCCTCAACGGTGATGGGTTCGCCCACGCTGAGATGAATCATGCGGCCTCGCATGCGGAACACCTCGGCGGGCAACCGCAGCGTGCGCAGACGCCAGTTGATGACGCCCAAGATGTTGAAAAACACCGAGTTATGGCCGTGGAAGTAGATGGGCACCACGGGCACGCGCAGCTGACTGATGAGCTTGATGATGGAGGGCTGCCAGCGGCGGTCGCGGATGTGGAGGTCCCACTTGAGCTTGCTCACCGCGCCGGCCGGGAAGAAGCCTAACGGATGCCCGGCTCTGACGTGCTGAATGGCCTCGCGGATGCCCTGAAGCGTCATTTTCTTCTTCTCCGGGTCGTCGGAGCCGCTGGGGTCGACGGCGATGAAGCCGGGGCGCATGGCCGACAGGTTGTTCAGAAACATATTGACCATGACCTGATAGTCCTGCCGGAAGGTGCCCACCTCGTGGAGCAGCACGATGCCGTCGAAGGCGCCGAGCGGATGGTTGCTCACCGTGATGAAAGCGCCCGTGGGGAAACGGCTCAGAATCTCCTCGTGGTCAACGCGCACACGCACCTTGAACTCCTTCTCCACCAAAGCGTGCGAGAAGGGAATTCCCGGCGTGGCGTGCCAACGCGCGTGAACAGCGTTAACCTGGTCTATCTTCAGAAACTTAAAGATGGACTTCACCAGCTTGGGCTTGTTGCAGAACCACGGCACCATGCGGCACACGTCGTCTTGCGTAAGCACCTCAGGGCGTATCTGATAAGTCTTTCCGTATTCGTCGGTATATTCCATTTCTGTGAGTATCAGCCTGCAAAGGTACAAAAAATTCCCCACACTGACAGCGCCGCAGGGCGTGCCTGAAAATTTTTTAGTAACTTTGCTGCCTGAAAGAAACGTTTATGGCACAGAAAGGAGACGTGGTCCGCTATCTGAGCAGCACCGGCGGCGGCACCATAGCACGAATAGAAGGAAAGACGGCCTGGGTGGCCGAGGACAATGGTTTTGAGATGCCCGTGGCGCTGAGCGAGCTGGTAGTGGTGCAGCCGGCCGGCACCAAGCCGCAGGCAGCGCATCTGATGTTTGACCAGAAAGCCTACGACCAAGGGAAAATGAGCCGCGAGGAGGAGAAACCGCTGTCGAAGGACATTACCCCGAAGCCCGAGCCGGAACCGGAGTTGCCGCCGCAGCCCGAGACGCCCCACGGCAACAAGATAAACGTGGCGCTGGCCTTTGAGCCGGGCAATCTGCGCGAACTGGGCAGCACGGTCTTCAACGCCGTGTTGGTGAACGACTCCAACTACACGCTTCAGTTCACCTTTATGCGCGCCGCCGAGCAGGACCGCGAGTTCACCGCCGTTTACAGCGGCGTGGCCGGCCCCAACGAGCTGATTGACATGGCGCAGCCTACGCACGAGGACCTCAACGGCTATCACCGCGTGGCGCTGCAGTATGTGGCCTATAAGGCTGACCGGCAGTTCGAGCTGAAGGCGCCGGTGAGCGTGGTGCGGCGCCTCGACCTGACCAAGTTCTACAAGCTGCACTGTTTCCGCCCGGGAACGTATTTCACCAACAAGGTCTTGGAGATAAAGCTTGTTACGGACGATGTGCCCGACCATCCGCTGCAGCTTGGCGACGCGGCTCGCCACGTTGACACGTCAGCCACGCCGGCCGACAAGCGTCTGGTGCGCGAGCTGTCGGGCAAATACCGTGTTGACCGCGGTCGCCGCCGCACCAACGCCGACGACCCGGCGCGTAACCCCAACAAGCTGCTGCCGCCCATCGAGATAGACCTCCATATTCACGCTCTCACCGACTCCATAGCAGGCCTCAGCAACGCCGATATGCTCACCATGCAGCTCGACGCCGTGGAAGCCGCCATGAAGGCTCACCGCCGCCGCATAGGACAGAAGATTATCTTCATCCACGGCAAGGGCAACGGAGTGCTGCGGCATGCTGTCCTCGACCTGCTGAAGCGCAAATACCCCACTGCCGAACTGCAGGATGCCTCTTTTGCCGAATATGGCTTCGGCGCCACGCTGGTAACCATTCACAACTCTTAGCCATGGACGAAAACTGGTGGACAACTCCCACGGAAGCTGAAAACGGCAACCGAATAATCGTTACCGGGCGCGATGACGTCGACAAATTCCGCAGCTCGGGAAAATACATCTATCGTGTGGAGGTAATCTGGCGCTACGAGGGCGGCGGTATGCCCCCGGCCGCCGACGCGGAACTGATGCAGGAGGCCACGGAGGCTATGCAGCAGGCGTTTCACCGCGACAAGGTGGGGGTGATGACGGGCATCTACACGGGCGACGGCCAGCGCGACTGGATTTTCTACACCAAATCGCTGCCGGTGTTCAACACGGTGCTCAACCGTGCGCTGCAGGAGCTGCCCGCGCTCCCCATTGTGATAGAAGCCTACGCTGACCCCGACTGGGAGGAATACTCCGAAATGCGCGACGCCACTTTCATTGACCCCAAAGGCGAATAATCTTCTAAATTAGCTAAAACAGCTAAATTAGCTAAAAGGCTCCCGCATCCGCCCAAGAAACCCCTCTATGGCAGCGTCTATCTGGCTCCTCGTCTCCAGGCGCTCCGAATCAGTCTTCACGGCGGCCATGGCATAGAAGGGGTTTCGTGCCTCGGCCATCTGCCGTAGCCGCCGCCGCAGAGCCTCACCCTCGAGCCCGGCCAACAAAGGGCGTTTGTCGGGCCGCTGGCGGATGCGCTGCATCAGTCGCTCCTCGCCGGCCTCGAGCCATACCGTAAGTCCGCGCGAGCGCATATACTCCATATTGTCCGAATGGCAGGGAGCGCCGCCGCCGGTGGCCACCACCACATCCTCAAACTCACCAACCTCGCGCAGCATAAGCGCCTCAAGTCGGCGGAAGGCCCTCTCGCCACGGTCGGCAAACAGAGCGCGAACGGTGGTATGAAACCGGTTCTCGATGTACGCGTCAAGGTCCACGAAACGGCGCCCCAAACGTCGTGCCAGAGCCCGCCCGAAGGTGCTCTTGCCACTGGCCGGCATACCCACAATAAAAATCGGATTTGATTCCATTGTGCGAATTTACTACTTTTTTTGCCCCCGGAGCGCAATAATCCAAAAATTATTCTTAATTTTGCATCTGACTCGTGAAACAAAACGCTATGAGCACAACAATGAATCTGGAGCCGAAGCTTGAAAAAGTACAGCATACCACCGCCAAACCGGGACGCACTATAGGCCTTCTTGCCAATAACTACGACAGCGACGAAACGCGTCTGCTGCTCACCCCCGAAACGTGCGGCCGCCTCATCATGAACGGCTGGGAGATAAATATGGAAACGGAAGCCGCCACAACCATCAGCTACACCGACTCCGACTACGCCCAATACGGGGTGCAGATAACCGACCGCGCTACCGCCCTGCAGGCCGACATCGTACTCAGCTACGCCCCCATTCAAGACGCCGACGCCGAGAAAATGAAACCCGGCAGCGCCCTGTTCTGCATGTTCTCACACGCCTTCTTCTCACGGTCGCTCATCAACATTCTCAAACAGCAGCGCATCACCACGCTGGCTCTCGACGAGGTCATCAGCCACAACGGCGTTCAGGTGTTCGCCAATATCGTCGACGACGTTGACGGCTCGGCAGCCATCTGGTATGCTCAGGAGGCGCTCTCCTTCCTCGGCGGCGGCAAAGGTGTCCTCTTAGGCGGTATCCCGGGCATAATGCCCTGCGAAATCCTTATCTTAGGCATGGGCCGAAAGGTGATTCAGGCAGCCAAGACGGCTCTCGCCCTCGGCGCTCAGGTAACGCTCATGGACAACGATATGAGCGAGCTGCAGGTGGCCGAACAGCTCTGCGGCGACCGTCTGGTGACCTGTGCCATCCATCCGCGCCCCTTGGCATCCAAGGTGAAAACGGCCGATGTAATCTTCATCGACTCCTGCACCCACGAATTTGAATTCTCAAACCAGTATAAGGCGATGGTGAAGAAGGATGCCTTCATCCTCAACTTCAACCTGTCGTCGCCCTCCATCTCCACGCCGCGCACGGTGACGCAGGGGCTGGCCACCTGTCTCTACAACCTCTTCAGCGAGATTGACCTCAAGCAAAGCCTCGAAGCCGCCATCAGCACCGACAGCGGCGTAGGACACGGGGTGATAACCTACGCAGGCCATCTCTGCAACAAGCTCACAGGCACGGTGGCCGGTATACATGTGGTAGACCTCGACATCCTCCTGGCCAACAAAAACTAACCCCACACCACCACCGCACCTTGCGACGCCTCCTCATACCCGTAGGCTACGCGGCCTCACAGCACGAAGCACGCATGGCTTTGCGCCTGGCAGCCCTGCGCCATCAAGGCTGGCAGACAACGGTCTATACGCCCGACTCGCCCGCCCTCGACGCGCCTTTCCGCAACGCCGCCATCGACCTGCGACACCTGCCCATGCGCAGCTACTCCGACTTCCACAGCATTCGCGTCCTGGCGCGGCATCTCTCTGGCGAACAGCAGGACACGGTGATACTGGCGCAAAACAGCATAACGGCCTTCATCTCGCTCTGCGCTCGCAAACTCGCCGGGCGCCCCGACATCCGCGTGGTTCTCATCAGCAGCACCAACAAACCGCCGCGCACGGGCTTCCTGGCCAGGCGCATGTATCGCAACCTGTCGGCAGTGGCCTTCACCAGCATTTACTCGCTGGCAATGCACCGAATGGCCGAACAACAGACCGGCCGCATCCTCATCCCCCCGCACCGCATCCATGTGCTCTACACCGGCGTCGGCGAACCGCCAGAGCAAACTCACGAACCGCCAAAAGGCCCCTTCATAGCCCTCTATAACGGCGAACTGCGCCCCGGCTGCGGCCTCAGACACCTCATCGACAACCTCGACCAACTGCGCCATAAACGCATACGCCTCATGATAGCCGGACAAGGCAAATCCGACTATATGGACCGTCTGCGCCGCCACGCCATACGCCGCGACGTGATGGACCTCATCAGCTGGCGCCGCGAACGACCGACCCTCAGCGAACTCACCGCCACCGCCCACTTCGGCATCTTCCCCTACCGCCACGAGAGCCTCTTCAGCGACGCCAACATAGAGCTGATGGCCGCCGGCATGCCGCAAATCCTGCCTCCCGGCAAACTCGCCCACGAATACCTCTCCACCGACGGCGGCGCCCTCTATACCCCCACCTCCCCCTTTTCCTCTGACGCTCCCTCTGACCCGCTTATTGCCGCCATGTTGCGCCTGGCCGCCTCCCCTGCCCTCTGCGCCACCCTCAGCCAATCCGCTGCCGCCCGCTACCGCCGCCACTTCCTCCCCGACCCCTTGCTCACCGCCCTCCCCTCCCTCCTCCAATAACCCCTTCCCGCATGCAAGTAACCATAATTTTGGTGCCGGCGAAGGCTTTAGCCTCGAACCCCGTCAGCCGAAGGCTTCAGCCTCGAACCCCTCGCTTGCCCGCTTGCTCGCCGCTGCTCCCACCCTCCCCACTTAAGCCTCTTAAGCTCCTTAAGCTCCTTAATCTCCCTAAATTCCTTAACCTCCTTAAGCTCCTTATCCTCTCAGCCCTCATGCTCCCTTGCCATAATTTTGGAGCCGCTCGGGCGCTTCAGCGCCTCTTTTTCGCCGCCGTTGCCGCCTTAAGCTCCCGAGCCGCTTGCGCGCTTCAGCACCCTTCTTCCCTCAAAAATTTGTTTCCGCTCTGGCGCTTAAGTGCCCCTCTTCCGCAGAATTCCCAAGCCCTCAATCTTTTCTCCTCTTTCCCACTTAAATTTGTTTCCGCTCAGCGCTTCAGCA
>FR897871.1:4370-13115 GCA_000437495.1 Prevotella sp. CAG:485 | reverse complement strand
AGTTAGCTATTTTCTGAGTAACCCTATTAAAAAAAGACTTATTGTGGTTTATAATCGCAAAATTAAATAATTGACCCTAATTGCTGCTGCTTATTCGTAAATTATATGAATTAACCGTTGTTTTGCTTATCTATAAGTATGGCTGAGCGCCGGAATTCGTTGGGCGTCATGCCCGTTTCGCTCTTAAAGACCTTTGAAAAGACAGAATCGGATCTAAAGCCCAGACTGTAAGCAAGTTCTTTAACGAGGATGTCGGAAGCCGGGTCCGAAAGCCGTTTCACCGCCTCTTCCACCCGGAAGTGATTTACGTAACGGCTGAAGGAGACGCCGGCGAACATATTCACAGCCCGCGACACATAGGTGCGGTTTGAGCCAATCGCTTCTGCCAGGGTCTCTAACGTGAGGCCGTTGGTGCGGTAAAGATGTTCATCGCTCATCTTTTTCTCTATGGTGTCGAAAAGGCTCTTCATGGCGGCATACGCATCTTCTTTCGCCGTTTCCGTCCCTTCAGTTTCCTCAGGCCGCGAAAGCTCCGACTTTTTCACTTCCTCAAGCAGGTGCCGCGTCTGGGCGGCATATAGCAATCGCCGCTTGCGGTGAAAATACATCATGGTGAGGGTTACGGCCGCCAACAGCACGGCTATCGCTATGCAGATTGTGGAGATGCGCTGGTTCGCAGATTGGCAATGCGGTATTTCTGCACTTCTGTCTGCTTCTCCAATTTGTGGTTATTGACAATCAGATTATTGAAGTCCTGCACCAGGGTGGTCTTGTGCAGGCTGTCGATGTGATTGTGATATTTGCCGAAGTAGTCAAGTGCCTCATTTCTGTCGCCATGCCGATAGTGCATCTTTGCCAATGCCAACAGCACATCGCCGCGAAATTCCAGGTTATGATACTGCCGCGAAATGGCAAGTGCCTTACGGTAAAGGCTGTCGGCCTGCGTCAGATTGCCGCTGCGCTCGCTGCTGCTGCCGAAATGATAGAGCGCCATCACCTCGTTGCTGGGTTCTCCGTACCCGGCAGCTGCCAAGGCTTTGTTATAGGCTTGCGTGGCTGCTTCTGGCTTGTCAAGATTGGTCAGCACGTCTCCTCTGACGGTCGACACCAAGGTCGTCAGCTGATTCAGGTTGTTGGCCGAAATCAGAGAATCTACGGTGTTTAAGGTGGAGAGTGCCTCACGATGCCTGCCGTTTGAAGCCTCCATAAGCGCCATGGCCACAAGGGCATGAGTGTGCGGTATGGGGTCGGGCGCACTCATGGTGTCTGCCACTGTCTTGGCCTCAAGGGCATATTCCATGCCGTGAGGGTTGCCCAGTACATAATAGATATATGTAATGCTGGCCAGCATGGTGTTCATGCCGCGCACATTACCGGCTTCGCGGGCCGTCCTGTAACCTTCGTAATATGCTGCCAAGCTGCCCGGATAATCGAGATTGTGCTTCAGGCTCCATGCGCCTTTTATGTTGTAATACAGAATCTTGGAGAAGGAATCGTCTGTGCGTTGCAGCAAGGGGGTCGCCGCGTCCATAAAGTACTTCACAGAATCGGCATCCTCGCGCATGGCATACGCCTCGGCCAGATACAAAGCTGCCAACAGTTGGGCGTTGTCGTCAATGCCTCGCACGCTGTCATAATATGGTCGCAGCTCATGAAACACCTCATCCATTTTACCTTCGTGAAGGGGTTTGAACATTTCCTGACGCAGCTTTTGTGTGGAATCGCTCACTCCCTTTTCGGAATCGGAAGGCGCCGAACACATCACTGCATTCAGCAGCATGAAAACTGCCGTCAGGGCTTCAGCAACCCTTTGCGTCAGCCTTTTCAGTGGTTTTGCAAATCCTGATTCCTTATCTCCAAACTTCATATACGCTCCTTAGACCCGGGTTATAAGACATTTCTTAGTAGTCTCCGAGAAACAGAAAAGGGACGCTTCTTCATCCGGAGCATCCCTTTTCGTTGCATGGGTAATATGCAGTTATTTCTTCACTTTGCGAAGCACTGCTGTGTTCACTGTTACGGGATATTTTTCCTTAAGTTCGTCTTCCCATTGCTGCATCAGATAATTCTGATAGTCGGCAATCACCAGACCGCGAACGTCGGCCAGTTCCTCCGGAGCGTCAAGTACGCGCAGATCCGACATCCAGAAGGTGTTGTATTTGCTGTTTGAGGTCTTTGCCTCGGGGCCGTCAAACGCCAAGTAATCAACCATTGAGCTTACGCCTTTGGGCGCCAGAACCTGGTCAATCTGCATCTCGTCGGCAAATTCACGACGAATTGTGCTGAGCATTTTCTTGGGGTCCAACTGAGCCATACGGGCCTTAATCAGGTTTGCCACCGAGTCGTTTGTGGCCTGAATCAGGAATCCTTTGGCACGCGGCTGCTTCCACTTGTAATCACTTCTGTGGTCCTCGAAATACTTCTTCAGACCGGCAGTGTCGGTAGCGGCGCGGTCCCATACGCGCTGGCGGCCGGCTTCATAGAGCAGTGAGCCGTCGCGGAACTCATGCAGCAGATTCCTATAGTCGGCATTGGCGGCTTCCAACTTGGCCTCTTTAAGCGGTAACAGCTTATGCAGCAGCACATTGTCGAGCCTTTCGTTAAACTCCTGAGCGGCAAAAATCGGGTCCGTATTCACCAGCTTTTGCAGCTGCTGATTCAAGTCGGCAACAGTCAGCATACCCCCTTTGAAGGTATAGAGCGGTTTATTGCCCAACTGAGCAGTGATCTTCTGAAGGAATAATGAATCCATGCCGTTGGCGGCTATGTAATCGGTTATCACCTTCAGGTTCTTGTTCATCGGCTTCAGACCGAACTCTTTGCCTAAGCTCTTCAGCTGATTGTCGGCAATCATGTTCGCCCGCACATCGCGCGGATTCGTTACGATGGCCATCAGCGTATTGTGCATCTGGTTGTATGACTCAAACGGACGTTTGCCGAAGCGCTTCACTATATGCCATCCGAAAGGCGACATCAGCGGTTTGGAAATCTCGTTGTCATTCAGCGCAAAGGCTATGGAGTCAAACGGCTGCGGATAAGCACCCTGAGGGAAAGGTTCGAGCTTGCCGCCGCGGCGCGATGAACCGCCGTCGTCGCTGAACTTTACAGCCATTTCCTCAAACTTCTCCGGGTCGGCAACTATAACGGCGTAAATGCTGTCAATCTGCTCTTTGGCGCGAGCCTTCTGCTCATCTGTGGCGTTGCGCGGGAAACGCTTCATGATGTGCGAGGCGCTCAGATAACCGGTGTGCGGATGCTTGCCGTCAATCTTTATGAGGTGATATGCCACCGGGCTTTCCACAACCTCGCTGATCTGACCCGGTTCCTGAGAGTACATGGCCTTCAGGAATTTATAAGGCAACTGGGGATTGTTGGTCCAGCCGAGCTTGCCGCCTTCACGCTTTGAGCCTCGGTCGTCGGAGAACTGTGCGGCAGCCTCCTCAAACGTCATCTTGCCGCTGACAATCAGGTTGCGAATCGAGTCAAGCTTATTCACCACTTTGCGGTTTTCTGCGCCATTGGTGCTTTTCGACAGCATGATGTGCGAGGGATTAACCTGCACGGTATACATGTCGTAAGCCTCCTTGACAAGCTTCTCCAGATATGCCGAATCGGTGAGGTAAGGCTGTGCCAGCTCATTGCGATACTGGGCATATTCATCTCTGAAAGCCTTTGTGGTGTCAAGACCCATGGCCAGAGCATCATTGACCTTCAGCTTATAGAGCTTGAAAATCTCCACATACTCGTCAATAGGTTGCAACTGCGTTTGCTGCTGATTCTTGAGATACAAGTATTGGAACTCCGACAGCGGCACATCGTGTCCGTTCACTGTCATCACCGTCGGTTCTTTTGCTCTCAATACTAATATGCCTGCCACGAGCATAGCGAGGCTGAGAGCAGTAATCAGTCGTTTCTTCATTTCAAGTTAGTTAATCTCTTAGAGTAACGCGGCCTGAGGCATATTATTGCACTCAGGCGCGTACTTTTTACGAGTTGCGCGACGAGTAGTTGGGCGCCTCGCTGGTGATTGCCACATCGTGCGGGTGGCTTTCAAGCACACCGGCTGAGGTGATGCGCGTAAACTGCGCCTTATGCAGGTCGCTGATGGTGCGTGCGCCGCAATAGCCCATGCCGGCACGCAGGCCGCCAAGCATCTGGTAAACCACCTCAAAGAGCGTTCCCTTGTAGGGCACGCGGGCGGCTATACCCTCCGGTACCAGTTTCTTGGCCTCCGTCTCATTACCCTGGAAATAACGGTCTTTCGAGCCGCACTGCATGGCTTCGAGCGAACCCATGCCGCGATATGATTTAAACTTACGGCCGTTGAAGATGATGGTGTCGCCGGGACTCTCCTCCACACCTGCCAACATTCCGCCAAGCATAACGCTGTCGCCGCCTGCCGCCAATGCTTTCACTATATCGCCGCTGTAGCGTATGCCGCCGTCGGCAATTGCCGGGATGCCGTAAGACTCAAGAGCCTTTGCCACGTCATAAACGGCGGAAAGCTGGGGAACACCCACACCGGCAACGACCCTCGTAGTGCAGATTGAACCCGGGCCAATGCCTACCTTCACGGCATCGGCACCGGCATCAGCTAAATAGCGGGCAGCATCGCCGGTGGCTATGTTGCCAACTACAACATCGATGTTGGGGAAGGCCTTCTTCACAGCCTTCAGCACACCTTCCACACCCTTGCTGTGGCCGTGAGCCGTGTCAATCACCAGCGCGTCCACACCGGCCTGCACAAGAGCCTCGGCACGCTGCATGCTGTCGGGCGTAACGCCTATGCCGGCTGCCACACGCAGACGTCCCAGCGCGTCTTTGCAGGCATTTGGCTTATCTTTGGCTTTCTTTATGTCTTTGTAGGTTACAAGTCCGATGAGCTTGCCGTTTCCGTCCACAACCGGCAGCTTTTCTATCTTGTGGCGCTGCAGAATTTCCGTTGCCTGCTCCAGGTCTGTGGTCTGGTCGGTAACCACGAGATTCTGCGAGGTCATCACCTCGTCGACGGGGCGTGAGGCATCTTTTTCAAACCGCAGGTCGCGATTGGTAACAATGCCCTTGAGAATACCCTCTGCATCTACCACCGGAATGCCGCCGATGTGATATTCCTGCATCAGCTGCAGAGCCTCGCCGATGCACGACCCGATGCGGATGGTTACAGGGTCATAAATCATGCCGTTTTCGGCACGTTTCACTGTATGCACCTGGCGTGCCTGGTCAGCTATCGACATATTCTTGTGAATGACGCCGATGCCGCCTTCGCGTGCTATGGCGATGGCCAGCGAAGCCTCGGTCACCGTGTCCATGGCAGCCGATACAAGCGGTACGTTCAGTGTGATGCGACGGGAGAATCGCGTGCGGAGATCTGCCTCTCGGGGCAAGACGGTGGAAAAAGCCGGAATCAGAAGGACGTCATCGAAGGTCAAACCCTCCATCCTTACTCTATCGGAAATGAAAGACATGTGCAATACTGTTTTTATATTGCCCACAAAATTACAATATATTTTTTAAATACACAAACGGCGCCTTCAATTGCGGCTGTCAGAGGCCCATGCCGATGCCGAAAAGGGCATAGTCGAAGAGGGCGGGGTCGTCAGGACAAATGGGCCTGACGGCTGCCATCAGCTCGTCAAGAGCCTTGCGGTCGGTACTTTTGCGTGTTATCAGCCCTAACTCACGGCTGGTAGCGGCACTATGCACATCGAGGGGGATGAACAGCTGCGAGGGTTGTATCACTTTCCAAACGCCCATATCCACAATGCCGTCGTCGCGCACCAGCCACCGCAACGCCATATTGAGGCGCTTCAGAGCCGTTGTTTTCAGATTGCCGGGCAGACAGCGTGTGTCGGACTGTCCGCCGTTAGCCTCGCTCAACTCGTGGTTTAAGGCTTCAGCAAGCCGGTATGACGGGGCCTCGCTGTTGCCTGCGTCAATAACTCGCGCAAACGCCTCGAGCGTGGGATAACGGCTGTAAATGCGTCGCAAACCGCGCATATAATGCTTCAGATTAGCCCCGAAGAATGTGCGGTGAATGTTCATGCGGTCGTCGATGGCCTCGTACGCCTCATCCATGCACCAGGCGTATGGCGACGAATCCATCATGCCGAGCATCCGGTCGGCATTACGGATTATCATCTTGCGGTTGCCCCACGAAATCGTACTCACCAGCAGCGCCGAAATCTCTATGTCGGCCAAATTGGTGTAACGACGCGGAAACTGCACCGGGTCACCGGCTATAAAACCCTTATTATTAATGCGTTGCGCCTCTGCAAAGAGCAAATCGCACAGCGCCTTTTCATTATATAGCTGCTCCATGACTGCAAAAATAATTCAATTTTTTTAGTCGGCATACTTGCCGATTGAAAATTATTTAGTAATTTTGCTCAAAATTGCCGAAAGTGTGCAATAAATTCACTCATCATGGTAAGTAAGACACGCGAGAAATTCATAGAAGTGGCCCGTCAGCTCTTTGCCCGCAAAGGCATTGAGAATACCACGATGAACGATATTGCATCGGCATCCGACAAAGGGCGTCGCACCATCTATACCTATTTTAAAAGTAAACGCGACATCTTCAACGCGGTGATAGAACGCGAAACAGACAAGCTGCTTGAAAGTCTGCGGCAAATAGCCGATATGCCGGGCAATCCGGAGGAGAAGCTGCGCCAGTATGTGGCCTGCCGTTTCGAGACCATGAAAGGCATTGTCTTGCGTAACGGCTCGCTGAAGGCCGGCTTTTTCCGCGACGTCAGGAAGGTGGACCGAGCACGCAAGGTTATCTCGTCAAAGGAGATAGAGATGCTGCGCCGCATTTTGCAGCAAGGACAAGACGAAAACGTTTTCAATATCGACGATATCCCTGCAAGAGCCGTAATCATAACTCATGCCCTGCAGGGGCTCGATGTTCCTTATATCCGCGACAGCCTCGCTGACCGCGAAATAAGCAAAGCCACAATGGTTAAATATGTGGCAGACCTTATACTGAATGGTATTAAAACACACTGAAATGTACATCAACTCCATGGGGAGTTACATACCCTCCCAGCGCATCGACAACGACTACTTTACAGCTCTCAACGGCCTTACCTCAGAGTGGATAGAGCAGCGAACCGGCATACGCACACGTTCGCGTGCAGCCGAGGGTGAGTCGCACAACAGTATGGGCATTAACGCCATACGCGATGCCATTGCCAATCTCCCCTACCCTGTTACAGACGTAGACCTCATTGTGTCGGCGGCTTATTCGCCGGCAGATTTGGTAGGCACTCTGGCTCATGTGGCGCAGCGTGAATTTGCAATAGACCATGCCAAAGCGGTATATTGCTCTTCGGCCTGTTCCTCTTTTATCAACGGCCTGGAGATTATAGAAGGATATTTTGCCATGGGCAAAGCCTCGAAAGCGCTGATAATCTGCAGCGAGCATAACTCCTACTACGCCAACGAAAACGACGTCAAGAGCGGCCATCTGTGGGGCGACGGCGCTGTGGCCTGGTTCATCAGCAAAGAGCGTCAGACGCTCTCCGACTGGAAGATACTCAACGTCTTCACCGAAGGCCTCGGCAACGTGGGCAAAGGCCCGGAAGGTGTGCGTCTGCGTCCCAAAGAAGACGGCATTACCATGCCCGACGGACGCGATGTCTTCATACATGCCTGCCGCTATATGATTTACGCTCTTGACCACGCGCTGCAAGGCGCCGGTATGCAGCGCGAAGACCTGAAACATTTCATCTGCCATCAGGCCAACAAACGCATTGTGGCGCAAGTGGCTCATCAGCTCGACCTGCCAATGACGTCGTTCTACAATAACATTGAGGAGCTTGGCAACACCGGTTCGGCCTCGGCATCGCTGGTGCTGACGCAGTATAAGGACGAGGTGCAGAAAGGCGAAAAAACGGCACTTATGGTGTTTGGCGGCGGCTACAGCTGCGGCTGCTTCATCGTTGAAAAATAATTAACACACTATATAATGAAACTTCTTGAAGGAAAAACGGCCCTCATCACAGGCGCCGCTCGCGGCATAGGCAAGGCTCTGGCTCTGCGTTTTGCTCAGAATGGAGCAAACATTGCTTTCACCGACCTGGTGATTGACGAAAATGCCGAACAGACAAAACGTGAAATAGAAGAATTAGGCGTGAAATGCGCAGCTTACGCCTCCAACGCCGCCGACTTTGCCCAGACAGCTGAAGTGGTGGACAAGATAAAGGTTGATTTCGGCCACATCGACATCCTTGTCAACAACGCCGGTATCACCAAAGATGGCCTCATGCTCCGTATGACGGAGGGTCAGTGGGACGCCGTTATCAACGTCAACCTCAAATCGGCCTTCAACTTCATCCATGCCGTGTTGCCGCTGATGATGCGTCAGCGCAAAGGCTCAATAATCAACATGGCGTCGGTTGTCGGCGTACACGGCAATGCCGGTCAGGCCAACTATGCAGCTTCTAAAGCCGGTCTGATAGCACTGGCCAAGAGCATAGCTCAGGAGGTAGGCTCACGCGGCATTCGCGCCAATGCCATCGCTCCCGGCTTCATCGAGACTGCCATGACGGCCGCTCTGCCCGAAGATATTCGCAAAGACTGGATTCAGAAAATACCTCTCCGCCGCGGCGGCACAACCGAAGATATCGCCAATGTGGCTCTCTTCCTGGCTTCCGACCTCAGCTCATACGTTTCAGGTCAGGTGATACAGGTAGACGGCGGCATGAACATGTAATACCCTCCATGCCCGGCTGCAAGGCTCAT
>FR897871.1:0-4354 GCA_000437495.1 Prevotella sp. CAG:485 | reverse complement strand
TGCAAGGCTCATACCGCCGCAGCCGGGCATCTTCTTTTTACTATCTTGCACAAAATAGCCATTATAGTGGCCGGAGGCAGCGGCAAACGCGCCGGCACTCCGATACCGAAACAGTTCTGCGACCTCGACGGGAAGGCGGTGTTGGAGCACAGCATCGAGACAATGCACCGTGCCGGCGCCGAACTTATCATCGTGGTGCTTCACAGCGACTATCTCGAGGAATGGACCGAGCGTCTCGGCAGGCTACCCTACAACATCGTTACCGTGGCCGGAGGTGCTACGCGGCCTGAGTCGGTGAAGAATGCACTTTCTGAGGCTCAGCGACGGGGTTGCCAAGCCGATGACCTGATAGCCGTGCATGACGGCGCCAGGCCTTTGCTGCCGCTGAAAGTGGCCGAGGAAGGATGGCGCGTCGCCACGGAACATGGTGCCGCTGTGCCGGTGGTAATGCCCACCGATTCGCTGCGGCGGATTACCGCGAACGGCTCGGAGGCTGTGGCTCGCGCCGATTACCGTTGTGTGCAGACGCCGCAGGTGTTCAGAGCCGAGTTACTGATGCGTGCCTACGACAGGCCTGACACGGACCGTTTTACCGACGATGCCTCGTTGGTTGAGTGCATATACCCTCACATAACGCTCTTCGACGGCAGCGTGGAGAATATGAAAATCACCAATCCCGGCGATCTGGAGATTGCCGCCATTCTGCTCAAGCACAGGTCATGACGTCTTTTCTCTCCTCCGACATCAAGTACCTCAAGGGCGTGGGCGAAAAATTAGGCAAGCAGCTCAACGCCGATTTGCAGATACGCACCTTCCGCGATCTGCTCTATTACTTCCCGTCGCGCTTTATCGACCGCAGCCGCTTCTTCAGCATTGCCGAGTTCAATGCCGAGATGCCCTACGTTCAGGTCCAGGGCTCGTTTATGCGCCTTGTGGTGGAAGGGGAAGGTGCAAAACGCCGCCTCGCAGGACTCTTCTCCGACGGGGTCAACAACATGGAAGTGGTGTGGTTTTCGCGCATCACTGCCATTTCCAACTCACTCAGGATAGGGGTGCCATACGTCCTTTTTGGCAAACCCACACGCTTCAACGGACACTGGAGCATGGCTCACCCGGAAATTTCTTCTCCGGAATCGGTAAAGGAGCAATCTCCCTTTTATGCCGTCTATCCGCTGAGCGAGAAGGCTCGCAAGCACAACTTCACCGCCAAATCGCTGCGGCGGTTGGTTAACAACATTTTTCAGCTGCCCCGTTTCTCAGGCATCGCAGAAACGCTGCCTGCATTTATCCGCGAACAGATGCAGCTGATGCCTCTTGCCGAGGCTTTGAGGACGTGTCATTTCCCGGCTTCTCCGCAGGTGCTTGAAGCGGCCCAATACCGTTTCAAATTCGAGGAGCTTTATTACATACAACTGCATTTGCTGCGCTTTTCGCGTCAGCGGCGCCGCGATATTCACGGACAGGTCTTCCCCAAAGTCGGCGATTGCTTCAACACGTTTTACCGCCAAATTCTGCCGTTCGACCTCACCGACGCGCAAAAGCGTGTAATAAAGGAGATTCGCGGCGATATGCTCACGGGCAAACAGATGAACAGGCTTCTGCAGGGCGATGTGGGCAGCGGCAAAACGCTGGTGGCTTTTCTCACCACTCTGCTTGCCGTTGACAATGGTGCTCAGGCGGCAATAATGGCTCCTACGGAGATTCTCGCAACCCAGCATTACAATACTCTGCGCAGCTGGTGTGTGCGCCTTGGCGTCAACATCGGACTCCTCACCGGCTCCACTCCGAAAAAGGAAAGGCGGTTTATTGACGAGGCACTGCGCGACGGCTCAATGCAGATTCTTGTGGGCACTCACGCTCTGATTGAAGATACTGTCAAGTTCAAAAACCTTGGCGTGGCCATCATCGACGAGCAACACCGTTTCGGCGTGGCTCAGCGGGCTCGTATGTGGAGCAAAAACACCACAGCGCCTCACATGCTGGTGATGACCGCCACTCCCATACCGCGCACATTGGCAATGACGCTCTACGGCGACCTCGATGTGTCTGTCATTGACCAGCTTCCGCCGGGCCGCAAGCCAATCACCACTCGACTCTATTATCAGGAGAAAAAGGAGGAGGTATGGCGTCTGGTGGCAAGCAGGTTGCGCCTCGGACAGCAGGCTTACGTTGTCTATCCTCTGATAAAAGAGAATGAAAAGATTGACCTGCGCAGCGTTGAGGAGGGTTATCGCACCGTACAACAGATTTTTGGTGCCAAATACCGCATAGCTTACGTTCACGGTCAGATGAAACCGGCCGAGAAAGATTATCAGATGCAGCTTTTTGCAAGCGGCGAGGCTCAGGTTCTCGTTGCCACCACGGTGATTGAGGTAGGCGTGAATGTGCCGAATGCCACGGTAATGGTCATTGACGGCGCCGAGCGCTTCGGCCTGTCGCAACTGCATCAGCTTCGCGGTCGAGTTGGCCGTGGCGCCGATATGAGTTTCTGCGCTCTTGTGGCGAAATATAAAATGAGCGCCGACACGCGTCGCCGTCTCGAGCTGATGACTCAAACCACCGATGGGTTTGAAATTGCCGAAGCCGATATGAAAATGCGCGGTCCGGGCGATATTGAAGGCACCATGCAAAGCGGATTGCCTTTCAACCTGCGCATGGCAAGTCTGGCAAAAGACTCAGACATCCTCACTTTAGCTCGCCAAAAAGCCGCTGAGACGCTCGACCGATATCTGCAGCTGTCGGACAAAACACAACCGCCGCAACATTCTGACAAAGACCTGTCAACCATTCTTGCAGAACTGGATTACCGTTTCGGCCATTCTATCGACTGGTCAGCAATATCATAAATTTTACAGCATGAAAACAAGCTTTTATTTCGTTTTGTGGATACTTGTCTATCCAATTCTTGACTTAGTTGGCATCAGCGCCGACAATTCATTTATTGTGGCGTTGCTGCTTATATGGCTTATCAGCAATTTGCTCAACCGGCAGTTGCGCCCCATCATCTACTATAACCAAGCCTTATATGTGGGTGGCATTTTGCGTATGGCAGAGAGAGGCAACCTCGAGGGTCTGCGTAAGAAAATCAGGAATCAGGTTCTCATCTCCGCCATCACAGCCACCTATATGGCCATAATGACGGCTGTACTGATAATACAGGTCATTGAGAGCCAAAACTACGACATCATACCCCTTATCATCTTCGGTCTTATCACAGTGGCCGAAATATGGCGACTGAAAAAGGCGCTTCAGGCTCTGCACCAGAATGACATCGACAACACTCTTGTGATGGGTTTCAACATTCGGCCTGACAATGCCTTCGCCGATGCCCCGCTACCGCCGCGTCCTCGCCGATATTCGGCTTATCTGGCCGTATCAACAATCTTTGCTGTACTGAGTGCTTTGTTAGGGCTTGCGGGCATAATAATAGGTATACTTTTCAGCTTCAAAATAACGTCAACACCTCTTCAGGGTATGTATGTAAGCATTTATTACCTGTATGGCGGCTTGGCGCTCTATTTCGGCATTCACGACACCATCAACACCCTTTCTGCCCAAAAGCACAATATTGCCGGCTAAGTTCAAAAAAAAATACCATTAATTCACTATGGCACAAAATTCTTTACGACAAAGAGGAATCCTCGGCATAATGCTGATAATTCTGTTTCTCATTACGGCAATTACCGGCATTATGCTACATCTGAAATCGCATGGCATAATCCTTCAGCCAAGGGGCGTATTGAAAGTTGTTCACTGGCTTTTCGGATTAGGACTGGCTATTGTAGCATATCTGCACGGCAAACAATTCTTCAAAATGTTGATAGGATTGCATAAACGTTTCAAATTCTTTCAAATTGTAACGTGGATTTTTATAATTGCAGCAATAGTAACCGTTGCCACCGGCTTCATAAAACTTTTAAGCCCTGTAAAAATTCATGGCTTAGGTCTGTTTCATTATCAGGCAGGACTCATTATGTCGATAGCTGCAATTCTGCATTTGGTTCACGCTTTACCCACGCTGCCCCGCTATTTCAGGCATAAACGTAAGTAAGGCTCGACAAAGCTACCGGCATTGAAGAAATTTGCCGATATTACGAACCTAAAACACTCATAAGCGTTCATTAAAGCGCTATTCTTTAACTAAAACACACCTTTGTGTTAACCTTTGTTAAAGTTTAAAGTGTAATTTGGTTTATACCATAAACCGTATTACCTTTGCATCGGATTTAGGGCGGTAATCGCGAGTGCCGCTCTTTTTCAGACAAACATGGTTTATAACATAAACCGATTTACTAACGACAATCAAGTTTCAAAAAAATGGAAGAACGGGGCAGCGGCGTAATTCCGTGGCAGG
>FR897870.1:9625-20633 GCA_000437495.1 Prevotella sp. CAG:485 | reverse complement strand
GCCACGGAATTACGCCGCTGCCCCATTAAAAGGTCTTTCTGAGCCCTTTGCAAACTAAGACCAGATAAGCCGTAAAGAGGCTGAGGCGTTGTCATTGGATTGCGTCTCTGCGGCGGGGTTTGTCAGTTTGCTGAATAAATGTTAACTTTGCAACTAAAATTGAGCCTCAGGCTAACCAGGAAAATATGCAACCGATAATAGAAGCCGTAGACAAGGACCTATTGTCAGCTGAGCTAAATGCCGGTCGTTTGTTGCGCACCTCAAACAAAGGTGGCAATGAGCTGTATGTAGTTACAGCGCATAACTCACCCAATGTGATGCGCGAGATAGGCCGTCTGCGCGAGATTGCTTTTCGCGACGGCGGCGGGGGCACAGGGCTTAGTTGCGACATAGATGAATTCGACACCATGGACCCGCCATGCCGACAGCTATTAGTGTGGGACCCGCGCGACCGCGAGATTCTGGGCGGTTACAGATTCCTGCTCGGCGAAGACGTCAAGCGCGACGACCAAAACCGATTGCGTATGGCCACCAGCCACATGTTCGGCTTCTCGCAGAAATTCATCGACGTCTATCTGCCCAACATGATAGAGCTTGGCCGCAGTTTTGTGCGACTGGAATATCAGTCGTCGAAAGCCGGCGCAAAGGCTCTCTATGTGCTCGATAATCTCTGGGATGGCCTGGGAGCCCTTACCGTGGATTATCCTCAGATAAAATACCTCTTCGGCAAAGTTACCATGTATCCGGGCTACGGCAAAGAGAACCGCAATCTGCTGCTCTATTTCCTGCAGAAGCATTTCCCCGACCCCGAAAGGTTAGTCTGGCCCCTTGAGCCGCTCGACACCTGCATGGATATGGAAGCCTTGGCCAAAATCTTCTGTGGAGCCGATTTCAAAGAGGATTTGCGCATTCTGCACCGCAAGCTGCGCGAAAAAGGCACCAATGTGCCGCCGCTCATCAACGCTTATATGAACCTGTCGCCCACAATGCGCATGTTCGGCACGTCGATAAACCGCGAGTTCGGCGACGTGGAAGAAAGCGGCATCTTAATAACGCTGGCAGAGGTGTTTGAGGAGAAAAAACGCCGACACATAGGCACTTACAAATAATTTAAAAGGCCGAAAATCATCATGGCAAAAAAGCTAAAGACCCCATATCTGCTGGCAGCGTTGATTCTGCTGACGATAGCCACAGCGCGGGCCGACAGTCTCGATTCGCTGCAGTGGAGCGCCGCTACCTTTGTCAACGCGGGCAACGGCGATTTTGCCCCGTTGTATATGGCTGCCAACCGTTACGGCACCCTCACCCAGGGCGCCGGCGCCTACGAAGCCTTAGGGCTGCATAAGCCCATGGGGCATAACGGCCGTTTCGGATTCGCCTTTGGCGTGCAGGCCTGGTTCGGCGCGTCGAAAGAGACCGACTATGCCCGCTATTCGGCCACCGAAGGCTGGGAGGGCAACAATCAGCGCCCTGCATACGCATGGCTGCAGGAGGCTTACGCAGCCGTGAGATGGCGCAGCCTCTTCCTCGAAGCCGGTATGCGCGATTACAACCGCAGCATCTTCAGCAATGCCACTTCAAGCGGCGACATTGTGCTTGGCGAAAACGCTCGCGGTATTCCGCAGGCCCGTATCGGATTCGAGAACTTTGTCAACGTGCCCCTGACGCGCGGATGGCTCCAGATACAGGGTGAGATAGCTTACGGCAAATTCGCCGACAAGAATTGGCTCGAGGGCCACTATAACCGCTATAACTGGTATGTAACCACCGGTGTTTGGTTCCACTATAAACGCCTTTATCTGCGGTCGAACCCGGCGCAGCCCCTTTCCGTAACCTTCGGCATGCAGCACGCTGCCCAGTTCGGCGGCTCGCAGCAATGTTACAGCAAAGGTGTGCTGACACAGACCAACGAGTCGAAGGTGAAAATCAAAGACTTCTTCGACGTCTTAATCCCCCGGCGCGACGGCTCGGGCACCCAGGCAGGCGACAAAGCCTATTACAACGGCAACCATTTGGGGTCGTGGGATTTGCAGGTGCGTTACCGGCTGCCGCAGGGGCAGAACATCACCTTCTATGTGCAGGCACCCTGGGAAGACGGTTCGGGCATAGGCAAGCTCAACGGCTGGGACGGCGTGTGGGGCCTTCGTTACGAGAGCGCCGCAGCCACCGGCTGGATAACCGAAGCCTCGGTGGAATACATAGACTTCACCAATCAGTCGGGCCCGATGCACTGGGCTCCCGGCGATTATCCCGGCACAGGTGTGCCGAACGAAGCCACCGGCGCCGACGACTATTACAACAACTACTTCTTCAACGGCTGGATGAACAACGGCATGGGTCTTGGCTCGCCGCTGGTGAAGGCTCCTATCTATAACACCGACGGATATATGCGCTTCACCGACAACCGCATACGCGGATTTCACGTTGGTATAAAAGGACAGCCCGTGGCCGATTGGAGCTGGCGGCTGCTGACCGGCTATCAGCGCTCGTTAGGCACCCCCTTCCTGCCGCGGCTGAAGGCAGCACACTCTTACTCGCTGTTGCTTGAGGCCGGACACAGCTTCCGCAAAATACCCGGGCTGAAAGCCGCCGCACAAGTAGCCATGGATGCCGGCTCCCTTTTCGGCCACCGCTATGGCGTGGCGCTGTCGCTCACTTACACAGGCTCTTTCTCATTCGCTAAGAAATGAAACATATACGCCTCATTATAATTTTGCTCATTGGCGTTGTGGCCGCAGGCTGCACGCACAATAACGGCGATATCGGTCCGCTGTTCGGCAAATGGAAAGTAACATCCATAGTGGCGGAAGGCATCACAGCCGACCCGTATCAGGGCAACGTGTTCTGGGATTTTCAGTCGCACACCATTTCCGTTTCCGAACAGATGCCCAATCACGATTATTCGCAGGGCTTCGGCAACTGGAGCATGAGCGGTGACGAACTGACCATTGATTTTCCCGACGAGACACGTCAGCCGCCCGCAGCCTCCTTGCTGCCCTCTTCGTGCAGGCTGCAAGTGCTGAAACTGAACACCGGCCATGCCATCTTTCTGCTGCATCGTGCCGACGGCGCCACCATCACATATACACTAAAGAAATGGTAGACAACAACAAATCAGGCTCACCCTTAGCCGTTGTTACGGGAGCCGACGGATTCATAGGCTCGCACCTCACCGAGACGCTGCTTGGAGCCGGATACAGGGTTCGCGCCCTCAGCCAGTACAACTCCTTCAACTTCTGGGGCTGGCTCGAAGGTATTCACAACAACAATCTGGAGATAGTAAGCGGCGATGTCCGCGACCCGTCGTTCTGCCGCGAACTGGTGCGCGGTGCCGACACCGTGTTTCACCTGGCCGCCCTGATAGCCATACCTTACAGCTACGTGGCTCCCGACAGCTATGTTGACACCAACATACGCGGCACCCTCAATATGCTCGAAGCCGTGAAAGCCGAAGGCTGCGGCCGCTTGCTCGTTACATCCACCTCCGAGGTCTACGGCACGGCGCAATACGTGCCCATCGACGAGCTGCATCCCCGTCAGCCCCAGTCGCCCTATTCAGCCACCAAGATAGGCGCCGACGCCCTGGCACAGAGCTTCTACAACGCTTTTGAGCTCCCCGTGGTGATTGTCCGACCGTTCAACACCTACGGACCCCGCCAGTCGGCCCGCGCCATCATACCCACCATCATTTCGCAGATAGCCTCGGGCAAAGAAGTGATAAAAGTGGGCGACCTGACCCCGACGCGCGATTTTAACTACGTTACCGACACGGCACGCGGCTTCCTGTGCATAGCTCAGGCACCGCTGGAAAACGTTGTGGGACAGGAGATTAACATTGCCACCAACAGCGAGATTACCATGGCCGACACCCTCAACATCATCGCCGAGCTGATGCACTGGGGAGGCCGTTATGAGGTAGACCCCGAGCGTCTGCGTCCCTCGCGCAGCGAGGTTCGCCGATTGTGGGGTAACAACGCCAAGATAGAACGCCTCACCGAATGGCGTCCGCAGGTGAGCATACGTCAGGGACTGCAGAACACCATCGACTGGTTCTGCAATGCCGACAATCTAAAGCGCTATAAAACAGACATATACAACCGATGAAACAGCGCATCACCATATTGATGCTTGGCGGCGGCCGGCGCGTGTCGATGGCCGAATTGCTGAAAGAGAGCGGCAAACGGCTTGGCGCCGAGGTGCAGGTGGTAGGCTATGAGCTGATTACCAAAGTGCCGTTGGCCTCGGCCGGGAAAGTGGTTCAGGGTCTGGCCTGGGACGACCCGCGCGTGGAAGACGACGTGGTGAGGGTGGCTCAGGAGCAGGAAGCCGACATCCTCATACCCTACAGCAATGCCGCTGTGGAAGTAGCGGCTAAAGTTAAATCCCGCCTGCCAGACACCTTCAGCCCCGTGTGCGACGCCGACACCGCAGCCGTGTTCTTCGACAAGCTCGAAGCAGCCAAAGCCTTCAAAGCCGCCGGCATGCCCATTCCGCGCACATACAGCGTCCTCAACGCCGAGCTGCCCGCCATTGCCAAACCCCGCCACGGGCGTTTCTCGCGCGGCATAAAGGTCTTCACCAACATGGATGACCTGATGCAGCTCAAGAACATCAAAGATTATCTGATTCAGGCATACATACCCAACCACAAAGAATACACCGTAGACTGCTACGTTACCCAGAGCGGAGAAGTGCTGTGCAAAGTGCCTCGGCTGAGGCTTGAGATAAGCGGCGGCGAATCGACGCGTGCCGTAACCTGCCGGCTGCCCGAGTTGCAGAAAATGGCCGGCGACGTCATAGAAGCCTTCAAGCTGCGCGGCCTGGTCAACATTCAGTATCTGTATGACGAAGACCGCGACCGCTATCTCCTCATGGAGGTGAATCCGCGTCTGGCCAGCGGAGTAGTCTGTTCCATACGCGCCGGAGCGCCCATACCCGATTATATCATCGGCGAAAGCCTGGGAATTCCCCTCCATGCCTGCGACGACTGGTGCGACAACACCCTCATGACACGCTATTGGAAAGAGGTGATATTCTATAACTCTTAGACCCCAATGAAGATTCTTGCCGTGATACCGGCACGCGGTGGCAGCAAAGGCATACCGGGCAAAAACATTAAGCTGCTGGGCGGTAAGCCACTGGTTTGCCACAGCATTGACCATGCACGCAGCGTGTGCGCAGATGCCGATATCTGTCTCAGCACTGATTCCGAAAAGATAAAGCAAGTGGCCGAGGATTACGGACTCACCGTGCCCTTCCTTCGTCCGGCCGAACTGGCCACCGACAAGGCTCCCACAGCCGACGTCATACTCCATGCTCTGGACTATTACCGCAGCTTGGGACGCGACTACGACACCGTGCTGCTGTTGCAGCCCACGTCGCCCCTTCGTCGCGGCGAGCAGATAAAAGAGGCGCTGAAGCTGTATGAGAGCACCCGGCCCGACATGGTGGTGAGCGTTAGACCCGCGGCTGCCAATCCGTATTACGATATTTTTGAGACAGAGGCCGACGGCACGCTGCACATCAGCAAAGGCCCCGGTACCTTCACAAGGCGTCAGGATGCCCCTAAAGTGTGGCAATACAACGGAGCCATTTACGTGATAAACGCCGCCTCGCTGCGTGCCATGCCCATGGGCAAATTCCCGCGCAGGCTGCCTTATGTGATGAGCGCCGAAACATCGCTTGACCTCGACAGCCTCTACGACTGGCAGCTGGCCGAACAGATATTTACTAACTCTTAAGAACAAAAAAATGTCAACAGCAAAATCTGACGATGCCCGCAAGGTTACCACCCGTCGCCTTGTGGAGATGAAACAGCGGGGAGAAAAAATATCGATGCTGACGGCATACGACTATACGAGCGCCAGCCTGATAGACCAGGCAGGCATTGACTGCATCCTTGTGGGCGACAGCGCGTCGAACGTCATGGCCGGCAATATGACCACCCTGCCGATGACCCTCGACCAGATGATTTATCATGCCAAATCAGTGATGAAAGGCGTGAAGCGCGCCCTTGTCATAGCCGATATGCCCTTCGGCACCTATCAGGGCGACAGCCACGAGGCACTTCACTCGGCCATACGCATCATGAAAGAGAGCCATGCCGAAGCCGTGAAGATGGAAGGCGGCGTGGAGATACGCGAAAGCATAGAGCGCATCCTGTCGGCCGGTATTCCCGTAATGGGCCATTTGGGTCTTACACCGCAGAGCATCAATAAATTCGGCACCTACGCCGTGCGAGCCCGCAGCGAGGAGGAAGCCGAAAAGCTGCTTGCCGACGCCAAGATGCTGGAAGAGATAGGTTGCTTCGGCATGGTGCTTGAGAAGATTCCGGCACAGTTAGCTGCCAAGGTGGCTGCCACGGTGCGCATCCCCGTAATCGGCATAGGTGCCGGCGGCGGTGTCGACGGTCAGGTGCTGGTGATGCACGACATGTTAGGCCTCAACTCCGGCTTCTCGCCCCGTTTTCTGCGCCGTTACGCCAACCTCGGCGAACAGATAACCGATGCCGTAGGTCATTACATCGACGACGTAAAGAGCGGCGATTTCCCCTCCGAGCAAGAATCCTACTGAGCAGGCTGCCCTCCAGCCGTTTTGAAAAGACATTTTGGGATACATTCTTAAAAGATGTTAAAAAGTGAAGTTTGAAAATTTTGATTAACTTTGCAGAGTGAATCTATTGTTGCTTAAATAGGGCATCGGCAACAAGCGTTTCTTCAAATAAATCCAATAGAGATGTCGGCAAATGAATAAGATCATGATACATACAAGAACAAATTTCGGAGGGTGACTTTTTGCCGTAGTGATGATTTTTGTTTTGTCATCGTGCAGCGATGATACACAAGAAACGCCTGATTGGCGAGAAGAGCTTTATCCTTCCTATCGTCCGGTTTGGGTAGGCGAAGGCTTGCCTCCTGTCGGAGATAATTTTGAAAGGTTCGGTCCGGGTATCAACATAAAAAACTCAAAAGGAACGGACTTACTGTATTCGGGTCATGCCGAGAATGTGCTTGGCAGTGATTTCTATTTCGAATATCAGGGTAAGAGATACTGCGTGGGCGATACGTTAGACTTTATGCCCGAATCGTTTCGTGCCAAACAGAAAACCGTGAAGATCATTCCCCAAATTTCGGGCGCTCCATACACCTTGTATCTTTTTATGGCTTATCCGCACATGGGAAGTGTGATAGACGAGCTGACAGAGCCAATTGACATCACTTACTCTTTTGTATGGCCGTCGAAAGGTATTCGCAAGAGCTTCAGAGTATACTGTGAAAAGAATGTCGATTTACTGCAGGACATCGAGGCTGCAACAACCGATGAAAATGGTTTCAAAAAAGCTGAGTTGTTCAGGTACGGAATGTGGGAGAATGGAGTCTCAACAAAAGGCGAACAAGTTATAACCATTACAGTTGATTGAAATAGCCCGGCAACCGGGTTCTGAAGATTACAACGGCGTATGCTTTTGCGTATGTCGTTTGTTTTTATTATCTTTGTAGTCTCAACAAACGGCAAATGCAAACTTGGTGCCGTTTGGTTTTTTTAACGCAAAAAAATATACAGCAATGTCAGAAAATAACAACAACAATCAGCAGGGAAATCAGATACAGATACAGCTTCGTCCGGAGCTTGCCGACGGCAAGTTCTCAAACCTGGCCATGATAGGCCATGACCCCAATGAGTTCCTGATAGATTTTATCTTCCATGCGCCCAATATGCCTCAGGCACCGGTTGTGAGCCGCATTATCATGACCCCGGAGAACGCCAAACAGCTTCTCCTGGCTCTGCAGGACAACGTGTCGAAATATGAAGCTACCTTTGGCGAGATAAAACCGCGCGTACCGTTCGGCCAGAACTGATAACAGACAACGGGAGAGGCAAAAGCGGGCAGCTACAAAAAGATGCCGGCGTGTCTCTCCGCTTTTTGTCGGGGCTGCCGGAGCCGCAATCCCGACTTTATTCAAAACAGACAACAAAAGGCAATGGAAAACAATCTGGTACTGTATAACACACTGACGCATAACAAAGAGCGCTTCAAGCCGCTGCACGAGGATCGCGTGGGCATGTATGTATGCGGTCCCACGGTATATGGCGACGCTCACTTAGGTCATGCACGTCCGGCCATTACGTTCGACATACTGTATCGCTACCTCACCCATCTGGGATATAAGGTGCGCTATGTGCGCAACATCACCGACGTAGGTCATCTGGAGCATGACGCCGACAGCGGCGAAGACAAGATAGCCAAAAAAGCACGCCTTGAGCAGCTTGAGCCCATGGAAGTGGTGCAGTATTACCTCAACCGCTATCACCACGACATGGAGGCCCTCAACGTGCTTCCTCCCAGCATAGAGCCTCATGCTTCGGGTCATATAATAGAGCAGATTGAGTATGTGAAGAAGATTCTTGACGCCGGCTATGCTTACGAGTCGAACGGCTCTGTATACTTCGATGTGCGCAAGTATAATGCCGACCATCGCTACGGAGTGCTTTCGGGCCGCAACATAGAAGATTTGCAGTCGGCCACCCGCACCCTCGACGGGCAGGACGAGAAGCGCTTCCCCCTCGATTTCGCCCTGTGGAAAAAGGCGGCTCCCGAACACATCATGCGTTGGCCGTCGCCCTGGAGCGACGGTTTCCCCGGATGGCATCTGGAATGTTCCACAATGGGGGAGAAGTACCTCGGCGACGAGTTTGACATTCACGGCGGTGGCCTCGACCTCATCTTCCCGCATCATGAATGTGAGATTGCCCAGAGCGTGGCAGCAAAGGGCAAACCCACCGTGCACACCTGGATGCACAACAACATGATTACCATTGAGGGCAAGAAGATGGGCAAGAGCTACAATAACTTCATCACCCTTGAAGACTTCTTCACCGGCAGTCATGCCAAGTTGCAGCAGGCCTTCTCGCCCATGGTCATCCGCTTCTTCATCCTTCAGGCTCATTACCGCTCCACAGTCGATTTCAGCAACGAAGCCCTGATAGGCGCCGAGAAGGCCCTGCGCAAGATGCTGGAAGGCTACCGTCGTCTGCAGGCGCTGATGCCGGCCGAGAAATCCACTGTGGAGGTGCCGGAGTATATGCGTCTCTGCTCGGAGGCTATGGACGACGACCTCAACACCCCGCAGGTCATTGCCCATCTGTTTGACGCCTGCCGCATCATCAACGCCGCCACCGACGGCAATGTTACCCTGTCGGCTGAAGATTTGCAGGGCCTGAAAGTGGTCTTCAAGACCTTCCTCGAAGATATTCTTGGCATCAGGGTGAACCTGGAAGGCAACGACGGCGACGACACCAAAGCCTTTGCCGGAGCTGTAGATCTGCTGCTGCAGGTTCGCGCCAATGCAAAAGCTGCCAAAGACTGGGCAACGTCTGATTTGATTCGCGATAAACTTGCCGAACTGGGTTTCAAGATAAAAGATACGCGCAACGGCGCCGAATGGAGCCTCGACTCATGAGGCGCTTTATGAGCGCAGACAACAAAGGCAAAGCACTGCTGCGGTTCATGACCGCGGCAATGCTGTTGCTTTTTACAGCAGGGGTTATAAAGGCGCAGACGGAAGAAACCGCCGAGCCGCCGCGCCCGATGACGCCGTTGCAGACCTTTTTGTCTGACCCGGCCGTCAACGCCGGTTCCACGGCAGTGTATATTGCCGAGATAGGCGGCAAGGTGCTGGCTTCGCACAACGCCGACACGCCCCTGCTTGGCGCCTCCACCATGAAGCTGGTTACGATAGGCTCGCTGATGCAGGTGCGCGACGTCAACTACCGCTATGTGACGCGAGTGATGACCGCGGGCCGCGTGGTGAACAACGTGCTTGAGGGGAATCTGCACATAGTGGGCAGCGGCGACCCCACTCTCAACACCGACCGGACGCCCAAAACGCCCGACTTCGTCGATGAGATAGTGAAGGCGCTGAAGAGCCGTGGCATAAAAAGCATCCGCGGCAACGTGCTGATTGACCAGAGCATCTTCAGCGGGCCGTCGCGGCCGCAGACATGGTCATCGGCCGACAGTCGCACCGATTACGGCGCCGGTGACTACGGCTTCAACTACGGCCGCAACCGCAGCGGCTCAAGAGCTGTTGAGAACCCTTCGGCAGTGTTCATGGCGCGCCTGGAGAAGGCCTTGGCTGCCAACGGCATAGCCCTGGAGAAGGTGAACTATACGGGCGGCGGCAAACGCCTGTTGGTGGAACATCGGTCGGCGCCCCTCGACGAGATTATGCGTAGCTGCATGATGCGTTCCGACAATCTCTATGCCGAGTGTCTGCTGCGTCAGGTGGCCATAGCGCAGGGCAAAAGCGGCAGCGTGGCCGATGGCGCCGAGAGCGTGGCGCAGATATGGAGCCGCAACAAAGCGCCCATGAACGGCGTTCGTATATACGACGGCAGCGGCCTGTCGCGCTCCGACCGGCTCACGGCCAACTTCCTCGCATACGTGCTGCAGATGTGCAGCAGCGACCCTTATTATGCCTCTTTCTTCCCGTTGGCGGGCGCTGAGGGTACCCTGCGGTCATTCCTGCGCGGCACGCGTCTGGAGACCTATGTGGCCATGAAGACCGGCAGCTTGCACGATGTGCAGGCGTATGCAGGATACTGCCTCGACGAGGATTATGCTCCCACCCATTTGGTGGTGGTGATTACCAACGGCTTCAAAGGGGGCAGAGGCGCCTTCCGTAGAGCCGTAGAGAAACTGCTCCTTTCAACCCTTTAATCTCCTTTCAACTCTTTAATATTGTGAATTCCCATGGAAACACGTCAATTGAAAGAATTATATAACGAGCTTTGTCTGCTTGAGGGCTTGCTGCTTAAGACCGTCAACGACGGCGCAACGTGTGCTGCTTTAAACGACCTGATAAAAGAGCGCGGCGAAAGCGTTGTTCGCGGCGTTCAGGAGCTTCTTGCTGCCATAGAAATGGCTGAAGAGACTGCGGTAGCCCAAGAGATGAAGGCGCCTGTGGAGGATATGAGCGCCGCTGAAGAGGCTGCCGCAATGGCTGTT
>FR897870.1:0-9587 GCA_000437495.1 Prevotella sp. CAG:485 | reverse complement strand
GCCGCCACAGATTAATGACGAAGAGATGAATGAGGAAGTGGCGCAGAATGAGCCCCTGAACCCCGTACGCCTCACCCCGCCCGCTATGCCCGAGAATACTTCGGCCGATGCTTATTACACCGAAGAGGAGGAAGAGAGCGAAGAGGAACACCCCGACATGAGCCTTGACGTCTTCGACGAAGAGGACGAGGAGGGCGAGAATGACCGGAGTGTGGAGGGCAAGCACCCTGACCTCAGCTTCATCACCATAAACGAGCGCGCCCGTTTCCGCAACAATCTCTTCAACGGCAACAAACAGCAGTTTGACGAGGCCATGGAGCTTCTGCAGTCGCTTACCGGCTTTGAGGAGGCTCGCCGCTACCTCATCGACGACCTGGAGTGGAATCCCGCCGAGAATGAGATTCAGGCCGAGTTCCTCGACAAGCTCTATCTCTGTTTCCAACAAGCCCGCTGAGCCATGCTCTACATTGTTCCTACCCCGGTTGGGAATCTGGCCGACATGACGTATCGCGGCGTAGAGACGCTGCGAAACGCCGAGCTGATACTTGCCGAAGATACGCGCACTTCGGGCGTCTTGCTGAAGCATTATGGCATAGACACGCCCACGCGCAGCTTTCATAAGTTCAACGAGCATAAGGTGCTCGATGGCATCATGGAGCGCCTGGAGGCCGGAGCCGAAATAGCCCTTATCTCCGACGCAGGCACGCCGGGCATCTCCGACCCCGGTTTCATGCTTGCGCGCGAATGCAGGCGCCGCGGCATAGCCGTAACCTGCCTGCCGGGAGCCACCGCCGTGATACCGGCTTTAGTAAGCTCCGGGCTGCCCACCGACAGGTTCGTTTTCGAGGGCTTTCTGCCTCTGAAAAAGGGCCTTGCCACGCGCCTTGCCGAGCTGGCGCAGGAAACGCGAACCGTAGCTGTGTATGAGAGTCCGCACCGCCTTCCGCGCACGCTGCAGAAGCTGAGCGAGGCCTTCGGTGCCGACCGCAACGCCGCCGTCTGCCGCGAGATAAGCAAGATTCACGAAACGGTGCATAGCGGCACGTTGGGCGAACTGGCCGAGTATTTCGCAATGAACCAACCGAAAGGGGAAATCGTTATTGTAATTGAAGGCAGGAAGGCCAAGGCGCGAACGGACGCCGCGGCCGATAAAACTGTCGCCCCGCTTTGAACGTAAAATACACAACTAAAAATATCCTCTTATGAAGAAATTGATTTTTGCACTCGGCACACTGCTGATGCTTTCGGGCATCACCGCCTGCGGCAACAAGGAGAAGGAAGAAATCCGGGCCGACCAGAACACCATTCAGGAGCTTGAGGCCAACTACAAGGAAGCCACCAACTTCAACGATTCGCTGATGCTGCTGATGGGCGACATCTATACGGGTCTTGACTCAATCAATACTCAGGAGCAGCTGCTCTATGCACCTGGCAACGCCGACAACGCCAACCGCCGTCAGGAGATTCAGCATAACCTCTCGGCCATCAAATCGCGTCTGGCTGTGAACCGCGAAATCCTCAACAAGCTGGAGCAGAACCTCAAAACATCGAACAACAAGAATGAGGTGCTTGCCCGTACCATCAATCAGCTGAAGAACCGCCTCGACGCTCAGGATCAGCGCGTGAAAGAACTTGAGGCACAGCTTGCCGACGCCAACTCCAAAATCGGCGAACTGAATCAGACGGTAGCCGCAAAAGAGGAGCAGATAAAGACCGAGACCGCCGCCAAGGAACAGGCTCAGTCTGAAGCCACCCAGGCCAACGACGCTCTCAACACCGTTTATTATGCAATTGGCACCAACAAAGAGCTGAAGAAAAACGACATCATCTCCAAGAAGTTCCTCGGAGCCACCAAGGTTATGGAAGGCTCTTTCAATCAGCAGTACTTCACCAAAGGCGACAAGCGCACTCTGACCTCCATCCCCACCACGGGTAAGAAAATCAAGCTGTGGAGCAAGAACCCGGCCGGCTCTTACACCATCGTCAAGAATGCCGACGGCACCGAGACTCTGCAGATTACCGACCCTGCCAAGTTCTGGAGCATCTCGCCCTATCTGATTATCCAGATTAACAAATAAGACTCTGATAACCGGTTAAATTGAGGATAAGTCGCCATTGCGGGGTCTTATCCTCAATTTTTCAGTTTTTGGCCGGAGCTAATTTTTGCAGTATGGATAAATGGAGCTAATTTTGCAGAGTCAAAAAGGAAAGCGCCCTTTTCATGCAAGAAAATGAGGCTTTGGTTTGTTATAACATAAAAACCTTTTTTACTACTATGGACGGAAAAAGACAAGCACGCATATCACGACTGATACAAAAGGAATTAAGTGAGATATTTCGCCGTCAGACGGCCAAGTTGGGCGGCGTCATGGTCTCGGTCAGCGGCGTAAGAGTATCGCCCGACCTGAGCATTGCCAAAGCCTATCTGAGCATCTTCCCCTCGGAGAAGAGCGCCGAGATTTTGGAGAACATCAAGCGGCAGCAGAAGACGGTTCGTTATGAGCTGGCACAGCGGGTTAAGGAGACGCTGCGCAAGTGCCCGGAGCTTCAGTTCTATCTTGACGATTCGCTGGACTATGTGGAGAACATCGACCGCCTTCTTGCCCAGACCAAGAAGAACGAGCAGGGCGATATAGACGACGTTCTGCCTCAGCCTTCCACCCCCACGCCGGCACCGTCGGACCCAGAGAGTCTGACTATCTCCGACGTTCTCCCCGACGAGGATTGAGGCTATGCAATCGGTTTGGCTGGCACCACGGGTGGCGTGGCGCTATCTTCTTTCAAAAAAACGACATGGCGCTGTGGGCGTCATCACCTGGATTTCGGTGGCAGGCGTAGCGGTGGCTACGGCCGCCACCATCTGTGTGCTGTCGGTGTTCAACGGCTTTCAGCACCTTATGACCGAGCGCCTTGAGCTGCTCAGTCCGGACGCCCGCATCATGCCCGATTCTGGACGCACCTTCGCTGCCTCCGACTCATTGGTGCAGAGCATAGCGGCGCTGCCCGAGGTGGAGGGCGTGGGGCGTATGGTGGAAGACCGCGCGTTGGCCGTCTATGCCGGTCAGGAGATGCCCGTGCGCCTGCGCGGCGTGGAACCGGAGTTCTTTCGCCGACACACGGCAATAGACACGCTGCTCGTTACCGGCTCGGCAACCTTTGAGCCGGTGGCCACGCAACACACAGCGGCGCAGAATATGGAGCCTCAGACTGACAATGATGAATTTTCGGAGGAGGCTATCTTGGCCGAGGCCATGGGGGAGACCATGACAGAGCGCGTATTGGCGAGTGCGGGAGTGGCGATGCGTCTTGGCATTCCCCTTGCCAACCGTCAGCCTCTCACCCTCATAGCTCCCCGGCGCGAAGGGAATGTGAATCTGGCCAATCCGGCGGCCTCGCTGCAGATGGGCGACTTTGATGTGGAGGGTGTCTATCAGGCTCAGCAGCAGGATTTCGACAAAGACTACGTCATAACCACGCTACCGGTAGCGCGCGAGATTCTGTCGGTTGACGAGCCGGCTGTTACGGCGCTTGAGGTTTACGGCAAACCCGGCATCAGCGCGGAGAGGCTTGCCGCGCAATTGAAAGGGCATTTGCCGGCCGGACTCACCGTGCAGCATCGGCTGGCGCAGCACGAGGGAGAGTTCCGCATGGCCAATATTGAGAAATGGATTACCTTCCTGCTGTTGGTCTTCATTATGCTCATTGCCTCTTTCAACCTCATCAGCTCGCTTGCCATGCTCGTCATTGACAAGCAGGAGAACTTAGGCGTGCTCCACGCTCTTGGCACCACACGTCGCCGCATCAGCCGCATCTTTGCCTGGGAAAGCGGCTTGGTGACGCTGCTTGGAGCCGTCATAGGCATGGCGTTGGGTGTTGGTCTGTCGCTGTTGCAGCAGCACTGCGGACTGATAAAGCTCAACGGCGACCCCGGCACGCTGATTGTGTCGGCATACCCGGCTGTGGTGCAGTGGAGCGACCTGCTGATGGTGGCCATCCCCCTTGGCGTGATAGGGGTGATAACGGCGTTGCTGACAGCCCGGTTTGCCTCCACCCGCGTGGTCTGAACAGCCCTGAAAGCTCTGCGAGAAGGGCGTTTTATCATCTGAATCAATTACTGCAAGGCGCTGAAGCGCTGAGCCGAAACAAATTTTACTTATTTTGTGGTATTGCCGACGCTGATTTACGGCAGTAATTTTGCATCAGTCTTAGAAGCGTGGTTTGATCCATACCGTGTCTTCCGAGAGGTTGGTTGTAATAATGTCCGCGAGGACCCGTTTCAGGTCCATTACCCTGCAGAGGAGTCGGTGCCTTTGCAGGGTCGGATCGCATAGAGAGGAGTAAGCCTCAAAGGCACAAAAAAAGAGGATACGTCGGCTGACATACCCTCATACGTTGGGAGGTAAGGTTATTTCTTGCGGCGCGTCTTTTTGGGCGCGGCATCCTGAGCCTCGATAAGCTCTTTTACGCGGTCGATGGTGAGTGCGGCCGGGTCTTCATTCTTGGGAATGCGGTAGTTGACAGCGCGTTTCTCACCCTCCTTCTTATAAGCTATATAAGGTCCGAAGCGGCCGTTGAGAATCTGCACACCCGGCAGGTCGGTGCCGAAGTCTTTTATGAACTTGTTGGCGTCGGCCTCGCGCTTTGCCTTTATCAGTTCCACGGCCTGGTCTGCCGTAATGTCGTAAGGCGAGAGGTCCTTGGGAATCGACACATAGAGCTTGCCTGCCTGCACATACGGGCCGAAACGGCCTATGGCGGCTTTCAGAGGCTGCCCCTCGAAGATGCCTAACGTGCGCGGCAGGTCAAAGAGCTGCAGAGCCTCCTGTAGCGTTATGCTGCTCATGCTCTGACCCTTCTGCAGCGACGCGAAACGCGGTTTCTCCGTGTCGTCGGCAACGCCAATCTGCACCACCGGGCCGAAACGGCCTATCTTTACGCTCACAGGCTTGCCGCTCACGGGGTCGGTGCCCAACAGACGCTCGCCCGCTTTATGCTCGGTGCGCAAGGCGTTGATGCGGTCGATGTGCGGATGGAAGTCGGTGTAGAACTCGTTTATTTCCTCTTTCCACGGCATTTCGCCCTTGGCTATCTCGTCGAATTTGCTTTCCACCTTGGCCGTGAAGCTGTAGTCGAGGATGTCGGGGAAATACTCCATGAGGAAGTCGTTGACTACCATGCCGATGTCGGTGGGCACCAATTTGCCTTTCGTGGAGCCGAAGTTCTCCGTCTTCACCTCTTCATCCAAGGGGGCGTTGCCGGCGTTGAGCGTAATGACCTTGTAGTTTCGCGGCGTGCCGTCGCTGTCGCCGCGCGTTACGTACTCACGCTGCTGAATAGTGGTGATAGTCGAGGCGTATGTCGACGGGCGGCCAATGCCCAATTCCTCCATCTTGCCGGTGAGGTCGCCCTCTTCATATCGCGGTTTGGCCTGAGTGAAATCCTCCGTGGCCACAATGGTTTCGCGTTCAATGTTCTCGCCCGTTTTCAGCGGCGGCAACATATTCTGTTCACCCTTTCCGGGCTGCTTGCCGTCGGCGTTCCACACCTTCATGAAGCCGGCGAAAGTAACAACCTCACCCTGGGCCTTGAAGCGTTCCTGACGCGACGATATGGCAATCTCCACATTCGTCTTGTCGAGGCGCGCGTCGGCCATCTGCGAGGCCACCGTGCGCTTCCATATCAGGTCATAGAGCCGCTGTTCCTGCGCTGTGCCGGTAATTTTCCGTTTCTCGGGATACGTGGGGCGTATGGCCTCGTGAGCCTCCTGCGCGCCCTTGGAATGGGTGTGGTAACGGCGCTGCTCAAGATATTCGGCGCCATACTCGCCGGTTATCTGCTTTGCTATCGCCTCCAGAGCAATGTCTGAGAGGTTGAGCGAGTCGGTACGCATATATGTTATGTGTCCGGCCTCGTAGAGCCTCTGTGCCAGCATCATGGTCTGGCTCACCGAGAAGCCGAGTTTGGAGTTGGCTTCCTGCTGCAGTGTAGAGGTGGTGAAGGGAGGCTTCGGACTGCGTTTCAGCGGTTTGGTCTGCACATCGGCCACGGTGAAGGTGGCGTTGCGGCAGGCTTCGAGGAACGAAGATGCCTCGCTCTCCGAGTCGAGGTGCTTGTTGAGATTGGCGCGGAACGATTGTCCGTCGGCCGCCAGACGAGCCTGGATGCGGTAATAGGCTTCCGGCTTAAAGGCCTGAATCTCCTTCTCGCGCTCGCAGATGAGCCTTACGGCCACACTTTGCACACGTCCGGCGCTGAGAGCCGGCTTAATCTTGCGCCACAGCACCGGACTCAGCTCAAAGCCTACTATGCGGTCGAGCACGCGGCGGGCCTGCTGGGCGTCCACCAGGTCTATGTTGATGTCGCGCGGATGCTGTATGGCGTTGCGTATGGCCGGCGGCGTAATCTCATGGAAGGCTATGCGGCGCGTCTTCTCCGGTGTCAGCCCGAGCACCTGATACAGATGCCATGCTATGGCCTCTCCCTCGCGGTCTTCATCACTCGCCAGCCATACCATATCGGCTTTCTTGGCTTCGCTCTTCAGCTCGCTCACCAGATGCTTCTTTTCAGCCGGTACCTCATATTTGATGTCGAAATCACCGCTCAGGTCCTGGTCGAAGTTCCCTTTGGGAAGATCGCGTACATGACCCACGCACGACAGCACTTTGTAGTCTTTGCCAAGTGCCTTCTCAAGGGCTTTTATCTTGCCCGGTGATTCTACTATGACTAAGTTTTTCATATTCGTTTCTATAAGGATAGACGGACGGCTGAATCTCTGTAGCAGTCTGCCTGCTCGCTTTCTGCCCGCAAAGGTAGTTATTTTTTTTCTTATTCAACACATTATTAAAAGAAGCGGTTCAAAATTGTCCTTTCAAACACTTGAAAAAAGGATGCGCCGAGGTGTTCCGGCGCATCCTGCTGTATTGATTAAGCTGCTTTTTTTAGAGCTGTGTCGCTGTCAGCGGACCATTATTTTCTTTTTGCCTACCAGATAGATGCCTTTGGGCAGATTGGTGAGCGCATCCTTCTCCATTACGTTGGCACGGATGAGTACGCCCTGCATGTTGTAGACGTTGACAATGTTTTCGCCAAACATCTCCTCGATGTCTTCCACACCGGTGGTCATGTGGCTGTTGGAGAGTGCCACGCGACGGTTGTTGAGGTCCATGAGCACATCGTAAGTGCCGGCCGGATACTGGGTTGAATAGCGCATGCCGTACGACGGATTGACGCCGGTGCTCGTGATGTCTACCGTGAAGCAGGTGGCATTTACCGAGCCAACCTCCATCTGCTGGAAACCGTCTGATTCATCTTTCCAGTCGGGATGCTGGAATTCCTTGAGGTTGTTGTTCCAACTGAGCTGGTCGAAGTTGAAAGGCTTGACGTTGACGTATGAAAAATCGGTGTTCGGGTCTCTGTTCAGTTTGGAAGCGTCATAAACGGAGGCATAACGTGTGCCAAGATAGTCATACCATTTTTCCTTTTTGCCTTTGTCTGCATCGAGTATCTCGTTCTCCACTGCCAAGGAAGAGGCAAACGTGAACATGGCTCTGTTCTGATTGGTAGGATATTTGTCGTAGTCGTGCCATGCCTTGTGGTTGTGGAATTTTACTTCGCGGGCAATGTAATAGCCTGAAATTCCGTCTACGTTAGGCTGTCCCTGAATGTCAAAGTCAGGGTCATTTTGGACATCGACCATGGTGATGCCTTTTGTGGGATTGCCCTGATGCTCATTGCCGTCGTTGGCGTCGCAGACATCGCCTATCAGATAGATATGTTGCGGGTAGTTGATTTTGCCGCGTATCTCCATGCGTATGGGATTCTGGTTGGCGTCGAGAGTAACCACGATTTCATATTTGCCGGGACAGGTGAAGAAGGAACCCCAGTTGCCGGTTGAATTTTTGAGTTTGTATTCGTCGGTGTACTCAGTGTCGAATATGTGGCCGGTTACGGCTACTATATTCTGGCCCTGACCAATGTTGGGCACGTAGCGGTTGCCGTCTTGGTCTTTGCACAGATACCAGTACATCTGACCGCTGGTCATGTCCGAGTTGCTCACCTTTTCTGCAAACTCCCAGGGTATGATGAACTCAGACGGATTCGACGGGTTGATATAGCCGTGGTTGGCGTTGGTGCCGTTGCCGCCGGCCTGGAACTGCTCTTTGCTGTTGTTGTGCCCGGGGTGGCCGATGACATAGATGTTGGGAACGGCTACAATATCGCCGAGGTGTTCAATGGAAATCTGCTTGGTCGCGGGGTTGACAGTGAATCTGTAGCGGCCCTCGGCCAGTGTGTAGTTGTAGTCTGTGCGATATGCCTGATATCCGTTGATGCCGTTGTTGGCGGCCATGTCCTGATTGCCTTTGCTCGAAAGGGTGTTGCCATACCATTTGCCGTCGATGTTGAGGCGCATGTAAACACCGCCGTTGCTGCCGTTGGTGAGGTTGACCTCGCCGGTGAACACGCCGTCGGGCTGACGCGTCAGAGAGATGCGGTTGTCGTCGCTCCATGCCTTGCCGTTGAATTCACCGGCAAAGTAAGCGTTGAGAGCCTCGGAACCTGAGCGGTCGATGGTGATACGCACAGAGGTGCCGGTGAAATATACCGTGTAGTTGACGCCGCCGAGCAGCCAGAACGCTCCCTGATCGCCGTTGGTGGCTTTTGCCGTGACTTCCTCCGTGAGGAAATAGTTCTTGCCGTTGTAATCGGGACATTTCTCGGTGCCGTTCCACACATAACGGAAATATGCCGTTTTGTTTGAGATGATGTTGGCGTAATACTCGCCGTTATCACCCTTTGTCAGCGTAATGCGCTGAGCGGCATTGGTGTCGCTCCAGTTGTCCACGTCGTTGATGTTGCCGAATACATAATATCCGGTTTTGGCGTTCTGCTTCACCACGAAGACGTTCTTGCCGTCGGCGCTCACACAAATCTTGTAGCTGCCCGGCTGGATGTAGAATGCATACGAGCTGCCTGCATTGGCGCTGTAATACTTGTCCTGGCTGGAAGCATCGAAGTTGTCGCCGTTAGGCTGATATTCCGTGTTGTTGTATTTATAACGGAAATAGTATGTGGCCGTGGCAGTGAAGTCTGCCTGATAGCAACCGTCGGTGAAGGTGAGGGTGGTGTAATTGTTCCACTGCCCCTGAGTGCCGCCAACAATCTGCACAGTCTGCTTCTGAAGGGCACGGGCCTGATTGTTTGAGGCATTGTATTCAACAATGCAAGTTTCCTGTATGTCTGCGCCGTTGTTTTTGATGTAAATAGCGTGTTCCGTAACAGACAGCTGAGCCCAAGCCTCGCCATAATTTAAGTTGTAACTTTCCAGACCGTATTTCTGGCCGTTGTCGATGATGTAGGTGCCGTTTTTGGTGTTGTAGCCGTCTATGGCCACAGCATAGACGCTTGACCCCTTGATAGTGGGGCTCATGGTATAGGTCTTGCCGTTGTGCTGTAGCTGAACGGCACCCATTGCGGAGAGTACGGAGAGCATCGCCGCAACTAACAGAGTAATCAGTTTCTTCATATTGAGTTTTTTTAGATTTTTACCGCGTTGATTAATGGGAGGTTCTATTATTTGATTTTTCAGG
>FR897869.1 GCA_000437495.1 Prevotella sp. CAG:485 | reverse complement strand
CCTTGTTCAGGGTTCTGTTTACTCCATGTGCCGGTAGTGCGGTCAAACCAGTTGTTTAGATAAAAATAACAGTCGGTAATCTTCTGATGGTCGCACTCATTAGTGTCCATAAGAGTCAGCTCACCGTTGTCCTTCGCAATCACACTGACGCCCGTTACCTCTGCATTGTGAAAATTAGCAAAAGAGAGCAATACGCCAAGTTCAGACTCTTCATCGGTGTCAGAGGGAATACATGGAAACCATATCCCGCCAGACACTTGGACTGAGAAATTCTTTAGCACAAAAGAATTGTCTCTATTATATCCCGAAATGTTTTCAATCTCCCATGGAGAAGCTATAAGCGCTATACAATTTACGCCGTTTTTATATAAATCATGTTGATGCAAATTACGCCATAGCATACCGAATTTTTCAAAATTGATCACTGTGCTGGCACCTTTGCCAATTATGGCAAAATCGGATAACGTAAATACTCGTACATTGGCATCAATCACATACTCTCCTTCAGAAAGATTGATCCTTATAGGATTTACAATGTACTCTCCACTCCTGCTTATCTCTGTGCCTTCAATATCTTTCAAATATTCTACCCACTTACTAAAATCCACTTTAGATGAAATATCTAACCCTGAATCAATATCTGCCTTTGAAGGAGTCATTCGATAGAATTACAGATAAGCCAAGAGAGCATTTAAGGTTTTTCCCATAGCTTGATTATCAGGGAGAACATTGATAGTGATTTCGGAATTGTTGTTTTCAGACTTCATTGTGTTTTTGCTTTGATTCATTTTATATTTTGATTATAACACTAAAACATTTTATAGAATAAAAAGTTCGGTTCAAATTCGTGAAAGCAAATAAAACTCAAAAGTTAAATCGTGTTAATTATATCCTTACAAATAAGACTTTTTGAAAATAAATTCTTATATTTGCATCAAAATTAAGTCATTCAAATCATGAAAAGAGAATACATTAGTAGAGTAAGGCTGCATCAAGCAGGCATGATGATGTCACTTGTTTCTGTCTTGGCGTTTGTATTTATAGGCACTTCGCATCAACTTCATGCTATCACTCCAGACCCCCCGCTGCCTATTCCGGAAAACGATTACAAAATAAATGGGAGGGAATACATTGACAACGGCATTGTATTTGACATTCCGAAAGTAGGGGATCCCTCACGCGAGGCCACTGTTGTATCTTTCCCTAATCGGGCAGTGATACCCGGATATATCTCCGTAGACGGAGTGAAATATACTGTGAGGAAAATTTACATGGCAGCTAACACATGGTTAGGGGATACAGCCTCTTGGGTTACTCTGCCTCCTACCTTGACGGATTGCAAAAATTTTACAAGGAGATATTATTGGGGAAGCTCTAAATCCGGTAAACGTTATAAAATATTAGGGGTAACTAATATTAATGTAACTGATCTGAATTCGTTCTTTAATTCAGACTTCACTGATCAAACACCCTATAACGTCTATGATGACATACGTTTTCTCGATCATAGCTATAAACCACAATATCCAATGTGGAGACTCTATCTGAATGGAGAGCCGGTCATAGACATTGTGTATCCCGAAGGTTCTAAAATGGGCGTTAGTCTATTGGGATTGTCTTACATCAACAGTATTACGATTCCCGCTTCTGATACTTGTAGAAATAAAACATTTGGTGAACAGTGGCAACTTTTAAAATTTCCGCTTGCTTTGGATGAATGGATGAAATGGGGCAGAAACCCCAAAAAACTCAAATTTGCGGCTGACTCCGGCTATGATCTGCGTTACTACGATCTCCCGGTGGATTCTATTGAGTTGCCTCGAAAAATGACAGTGTTTGAAGGATATGCCAATTTTGCACAATTCCCTCTACCCTTAATGTATCCGGTAATCTCGCGTTGGCCAGAAAACCTTCAGGTCATTACAACAACTCGCGGCATTAAGAACTTTCCTCCATTGGAGGATCTGCCTAAGACATTGATAAAAATAGGCGGCCATGCGACTTGCAAACTCAACAGTAACGGGTACGCAGCTGTTATTCCGAGCAATATCAAGGAGCTCGACACCTGTACTATAACTAATGTAAATAGCAACTACATCATAGCAGAAGGTGAAGAGCCGTTGAGCTTTGCTGTTCCCCTCAGTCTTGGCAAAGTAAAAAATTTGGAAATCTATCGTAAACTCCAGGTTAAAGGAGACGCGACCAGAATGTTCAGCATTGGTGCGGTAGATACCATAGTTCTTGGTCCACAAATCACTACTGTTCCGGAAGAAATGCTCAGAATCTCCGCTACTCCTAAATTCCTGAGATGTTTAGGAACAACTCCGCCTGATTTCAAGGTGAAATACCCCGAGATTCTCGACTGGAAAGACATTACATGGCTTGTCATTCCGGAAGAGGCTATGGAGGCATATATGCATCATCCGATTTGGAAACAGTTTACTCATGTTTTGGCTCTTAATACCAGCAGCATAACAGCCGACAGAGAAATAAAAGCTGTGCGTTGGTATTCGCTTGACGGACAGGTTTTGGCAGAGCCGGAACGCGGCAAAATCAACATCCGCGTCATCACCTACACAGACGGCACACAAAGCCGACAGAAGATAGCCGTGCCGTAATAAAGGCCCTAAACACGGCACAATGCATCCATAAAAAGCAAAACAGACATAAATACAAAACAGATCGAGTAATTTTCAAATTCCTCTTGAAATTACTCTATCTGTTTATTTTCGACAATATATCAGGCTAGAAACTTGTTCTTTTTTTGCTTATATGTTGTCTTTAAAGCTACATTGCCCGAAAATTATCTACCGATTCTTGTCAGCAAGATTTATTCAATGACTATCAGCACATATTTCTGAGTTCCAAGGCCAATCTGCTCGGCATAATCGAGTGTGTGGGTGCCTTTGCGCGAAGCTATGCGTTCCTGCATATGCACCTTACCGTGTTCCGGAGAGTTATTGACCGCGTCGATGCAGGCTCTGTCCAAAGCCACGGGATCAAGACTGGCAAAGATGCCGATGTCGGAAATCTGTGCCGGCGACAGATGCGAGGAGCAATCACAGTCAACGCTGATGTTATTGGCCACGTTGATATAGAGGATATTATTGCCGGCGTGATCCATAACGGCTCCGGCAGCCTCTGTCATCACCTCGAGCCAGTCTTCCTGAGCCGGCCACTTATAACCTTTTTTCCACAGATCTTCCGGATTGGTGGAGTTTGCGGCGCTATGCACCCAAGCCTTGCCGTTGCGGCACTGCAGGCCAATGCCCATATTCTTCAGCGCGCCGCCGAAACCGGCCATGGCGTGCCCCTTGAAATGGCTCAGCACGATGGTAAAGTCATAATTGAGCCAGTCTTTGCCCACATACGCCTGCTTGATTCTATTGCCATGAAGAACGGGGAGCGACGTTTCGCCGGTTGAATCGAGAATCACCACAGGAGCAATGGAGGAGAAACCGTGGTCGATGATGACCTGACGGTGTTCAGTATCAAACTCCCTTGCTCCGGGATAAGCCGTGTTGCACTCCACAATGGTGGCATGCAGACCTTTTACCAGGTCGCCAATCAGCGCAGGTTTGAGGTAGTTGGGATTTCCTTTTTCGCCGGTGGAGATTTTCACGCATACCTTGCCTTTGGCTCTACGGTCGAGAGCATCATAGATTTTCACAAGATTCTCGGGCGTAATGTTCTTGATAAAGAACACGGTCGCCACGGAATCGGAAGTTGTGGGAGGCACCTGCTGCGCCTTGACCTGAGTGCCGCACAACAACGCGGCTATAAGAGAGAGGATGGAAAGAAATTTATATTTCATCTGCTTTGGGCTTTATTCTTCAACAGCCCAGAGGCCCAAATTATTATTGAAATATTTCGGATTCTTTTTCAAAAAATTCAACTTGGAGAATCGCTCCCCCGTTGTGTCTTCTAATTAGACTCAATACTGCAAAAAAGTTTCATAAAGCCGCTTCCTCAGCGCTTTATGAAACTTCATTTATCGGTGTACGGAGACAAGACTTAGGCCCCATTCAACAAAAAATGTTAATGCCG
>FR897868.1 GCA_000437495.1 Prevotella sp. CAG:485 | reverse complement strand
CAGTTAGCTATTTTCTGAGTAACCCTATGTATTCGTTCTGTAACTGTCCTAATGTATCGGTCATAGCCATTCATGGCGGCCACACTACAATCTATCATCATGCATTTGGTTTAGATAAAAAAACGACCCATAAGCTTACCGATGTATATTTCACAGGCGACACGCCGCCCACGCGTCAGGGTAATGGAGGCTTTGAAAACATTCCTCGTCAGGCATATTGCCGTGTTTCTCCTGATTTAACAGACGCACAGAAAGCCGCATGGAAGAAATGGGCCAATCAGACCTGGAATCATCCGTTCATCGGAGTGGCATACGACTCTACGGTTGGTGTAGGCGGCATTGAGACCGATGAACAGACACAGCCTGAACGGTGGTTCAACATGCAGGGCATGGAGATGCAGCCGACGGAGAATCTCGCTCCCGGCATCTATATCAAGGTGCAGGGCAACAAACGAATGAAAGTTATTGTAAAGTAAGGCAATACAGAAACCACAAACCCGCTGGCTCCGGATTTCCGGCAGTGTCAGCGGGTTTGTTGTTGTTATGTGATATAGTTGATAACGTTATTTGCTCTTTGCGGGTTGTCGAGAGCGTTGCGGTGCCTGCTGCTGTCGTTGTGGTACCGCGGGGGCTGCTTTGCGGTTTTTGGGAGCATCCGGAGCAGCCTGTTGTTTCTGAGACTGCTGTTTGGCCCTGTTGTTGATTTTCACGCCGCCATCGTCGGCATATACAGTGTCAGGGCTGTCGCATGACCGGTGATAACGGTCGCTGGCTTCTTTGGCTGTTTGCGGCAGCACATGCGAACGGTGAGCGTCGGGAGTGCCGGGATAAAGTCGCTGTGGCGCTTCCGGAATCGGCATATCGTTGGTGGTCTGAACCAGCATCACCGACACGCACACACCCACAAGCAGCAACCAGGCAAAGGGTGCTATGCTGCGTCGCGACGACCGGCCGCTGTGGTGATGATGGTGATGATGATGTTGGGCCATGTTATTATCACTAACGTTATTTGGTCGTCATTATTTTAAGCACCAGCTCGTCGGTCTGGCGCATGGCGTCTTTTCCTATCGAGGTGAGGTTATGGATGGTGCGGTCAACGTCGTCGCAAACAATACCTTCGGAGGCGGAAGCGCACTGGCCGTTGACAGCCAACAGAGCCGACATCATGGCTGTGCTGGTGGCAGAAGCTATCTTCATGGCGCACGAGGGTTTGGCGCCGTCGCACAACATACCGGTGAGGTTGGCCACCATATTCTTGATAGCGGCGCAGATACGGTCGTAATCGGCTCCCATGAGGTATGCGATGCCCGAAGAGGCGCCGGTGCCGGCAACCACGCATCCGCAGAGTGCCGAGAGGCGTCCCAGACCCTGCTTTATATAAATGCTCACCAGATTGCTGAGCGCCAGGGCGCGGAGGGTGTGTTCGCGGTCGGCGTTGCAGTCGCGTGCAAAGCTCACCACCGGCATTGTGCAGGTGATGCCCTGGTTGCCACTGCCCGAATTGCTCATCACCGTAACGGGACATCCGCCCATACGGGCGTCGCAGGCGGCCGATGTGCAGGCTATCATGTGCGCCAGCGGCGTGTCGCCGAAATACTTCAGACCCTCGCCAGCCACAATGCGACCTAACGAATGGCCGTAAGGGCTGCGGAAGGCGCAGTCGGCGGCGTTGATGTTCAGCTCGGCGGCGCGGGCTATGAAGGCAATCTGCTCAAGCGGCGTCTCCATGGCAAAGTCGTAAACCATGCGCAGATTGAGCTTAGGGTCGGCATGTTCGTCGGCACTCTCGGTGCCGCAGGCACCTTCGTCGTCATGCAGATGCGACATCAGCACCTCGTCGCCCTTTTGCTCATGCACAAAGTTGGTATGGCTCTCCTTGATGACGGCGCGGGCCGTTTCGCCGGAAGCGGATATGGCTTTGACGTCGATATAGAGCTTTGAGGGCGCATTCTCGCAGAGATAAATGTTGATTGCGCCCGAGTCGATATAGCTTTTGCCGCGTTCCACGTCGGCGGGAGTGATGTTTGCCAACACTTCCAGGCCATCGCTGCTCTTGCCGTGAACGGCACCCAAGGCAATGGCAATGGGGAGGCCGGTCATGCCGGTGCCGGGTATGCCCACTCCCATGGCGTTTTTAAGCATATTGGCGCTGAGGCCTACTTCGAGCTTTGCCGGACAGGAGCCGAGAAGTTCGGTGGCACGCGCCACACACAGAGCCACAGCCACCGGCTCGGTGCATCCCACGGCAGGTACCACCTCGCGCTGCATCAGCTCTATTATCTGACGGGTTAGAGTTTCACTTATCATGATGGTAGAAGAAAGGTTAGATTGTTGAATGGGGTCTTAATCCAGGGGCAACGCCGAGCGGCGCGCCTGTTCAATGCGTCTGTTGCGCCAGCATTTGCGGCATACCGCCACATAACGCTCGTTGCCGCCTATTTCCACCTGCTGGCCCTCGGTGATGATATTGCCGCGCGAATCGGTGCGCGCGTTGACAATGGTCTTGCGGCCGCAGTTGCAGGTGGATTTTATTTCGTCTATGGTATCAGCAATTTCAAAGAGCCGCCGGCTGCCCTCAAACAGATGCGACCGAAAATCAGTGCGCAGACCGTAGCAGACTACGCTCACCCCGGAGTCGTCGACCAAACGCGCCAACTGATCCACCTGCTCGGCGCTGAGGAACTGGGCCTCGTCGATAAGCACCCAGTCAATCACCGTTCCGGTGGAGCCGATGCGCTCCATCACCAGGCGGTAGACATCGGTGGAGGGATAAATCCAGCTGCATTCGCGTTCTATGCCTATGCGCGAACGGATTACGTTCTTGGCCTCGCGCGTGTCAATGGCCGGTTTCAGACACATATAGCCCAGTCCGCGCTCTTCAAAATTATACGCGGTGGTGAGCAGAAGGGCCGTTTTTGCCGACCCCATGGTGCCATAGCGGAAATAGAGTTTGCCTATGCGGTTCATCAGTGCAAAGGTAAGCATTTTTTCAATTTCTTGCAACGGCCGGGTCATAATTCCTGCCTTTTATGCGTTAACTTAATGCAACCTTTTTTAACCTGCGTATGAAAAGAGTTATCATCTGCCTCTGCGCCCTTGTAGCCCTCAGCGTGGCCACGGGGTGCAAACCCACCGAGAAGAACTATCGGGCCGCCTACGAGGCCGCTCAGGCCGGAAAACAGTCGGAAATCACCACCGAGCAGGAGCTTGGCATGCCCAAACTCACATCGACGTCGGGACCGCGTCTGCGCCGCGTGGGACCCGACAGCGTTTACGTCTTCCGCGAGGCGCTGTCGATTCATGGCGCCGAGCCGCAGACCGGACTGAAAGGTTATAATGTGGCTGTGGGTAAGTTCAAGATGGCCGCCAACGCCGAGGGGGATGTGGAGAACCTGAAACGCATGGGCTATGACGCTTTTGTGCTGAACAATCCGCGCAACGACTTCTTCAGCTGTGTGGGCAGCTTCGACACCCTTGAGGAGTGCGCCAAGATGATACGCGACTTCATGGCCAAGAATCCGAAGCGCACATATATTGGTCTGCCGCAGGCTCCGGTGGTTGAGATTCGTCTGGGCTCCCGCTGAGGGTCAGTCGAAGGTTCTGACGGTGATAGCCGGTGTGCGCGGCAGTTTGGCGGCATCATAGACTTCAAGGAGCGAGCAGGCGTCTATAGGCTCCTCTTTGGGGAGCAGGCCGGCCAAATGCGCCAGATAGCCCAAAATCTGTTCGGGGCGGCAGCGTTGGCGCAACACTTCCATCGACAGCGAGGCGTCGCGCTTGCTGAGTCGCTGACCGGCGCTGTTGACCAACAAGGGCAGATGGCCGAATCGGGGCACGGGTTTGTGGAGCAGGTTATAGAGATATATCTGCTGAGCGGCAGAGGGTATGAGGTCGCATCCGCGCACAACTTCCGTGATGCCCATGCGGGCGTCGTCGACCACCACAGCCAACTGATAGGCAAAGGCTCCGTCGGCACGCCTCACAATGAAATCGCCACATTCGGCGACAAGGTCAAACTGCTGCCGCCCGAAAATCAAATCCTCGAACTGCACTTGCGTATGGCTCACCAAGAGCCTCACGGCCACTCCCGGCGGCAATTCTATCTGCCTGGGCATATCGGCGGGACGGCATTTGCCGCTGTATACGGGTCGCCCGTCGGAGGCATGGGGTGCTGACGCAGCCAAGAGGTCGGCGCGGCGGCAGCGACACGGATACAACAGACCCTGTTGGTGAAGGTGCTTCAGGGCGGCGCCGTAAAGCGGGGCGCAAAGGCTCTGACGATAAGGGCCGCAGGCACCTTTCTCCTCCAGTCCGCCCTCGTCCCAGGTCAGGCCAAGCCATTGCAAATCATCTTCTATCCTTTTGGCAAACTCCGTCCGCGACCGCTGCGCGTCGAGGTCTTCATGACGCAATACCCACACACCGCCGCCACTCTTTACGGAAGTGCGGCTGAGCATGGCTGCCCAGACATTGCCGAGCTGCATCCTGCCTGTGGGCGAAGGGGCAAAACGTCCTCTCTGAGGTGAATCCATGGTGCAAATTTACACATTTTTATACACTCTTTTATACACTATCTGCCTTTGTCTGCCGTTAGCCGCCGCGGTGTCTCTTCCTGTTGCTCTCCATGACCCTCTGACGGGTGTTGAAGGAGACTGCCGAATTGTTAATATAGTTTAAAGTTATACCTTGTAATATTAATTTATCTTAAATTTCACAAAAATTTAATCGACCTCTTGCGCGGCTTGGAAATTATTCATACTTTTGTGCGTCCAACAAGGTAAACTTACATAGTACAGGTTTCTAACATACCATTAAAACGAGCTTTAGGCAAATTTGTTTCGTAAAGTCTATACTACTATTGCATAGGCAATACAGAAAAACTCGCTTAGGTTTCAGGTAAAAAGACAAAACATTTCCTCACACAGGTAATTGATTTTGCACTCAGCCGTTTCTTCGGGGCAGCGGCGTAATTCCGTGGCA